>SXYT01000161.1 GCA_005788205.1 Actinomycetota bacterium
GCGCCGCTCGAGCTCGTCGAGGAGCGTGCCGATCAGCATCGCACCCGTTGCGCCGATTGGGTGGCCGAGGGCCATCGCGCCGCCGTTCACGTTGACCTTCTCGGGGTTCACGCCGGTGTCCTTGAAGTACTTGAGCACCACTGAGGCGAACGCCTCGGTCACCGCGGGCTGGTCGATGTCGCCGAACGTCATGCCGGCCTTCTCCACCACGCGCTTGGCTGCCGGTCCGGGGGCGGTCAGCATGATGACGGGCTCCGTTCCGGCGACGGCCGTCATGAGAACACGGGCGCGCGGCTTCAGACCGTGGGCCTTCGCGAACTCGGGCGACGTGACGAGGACCGCACCCGCTCCGTCAACGACACCGGAGGAATTGCCGCCGTGGTGCACGTGGTTGATCCTCTCGACCTGGGGGTATGCCTTGCGCGCAGTCTCGTCGATGGAGGGGCCGTCGGGGTCCTTCTTGTACGAACCCATCCCCTCGAAACTCGGGGTCAACTTGGCGAGGTCAGCGAGAGTGGTTCCGGCGCGCGGGTGTTCGTCCCTCGCGAGGGCGAGTGTTCCGTCGTCATGGAGGATGGGCACGAGCGAGCGCTCGAAACGACCCTCCGCGATCGCCTCGGCGGCGCGGCGCTGCGACTCGACCGCTAGTGAATCGCACTGCTCGCGGGAGAACCCCTCGACGGTCGCGATGAGGTCGGCCGAGATGCCCTGGGGAACCATGTCGAACTGGTCGCGCAGGTGGGAGTTGTTCGCGGTGAACCCGTCCACGTGCATCGGCGAGGGCCGGGACATGGACTCCACGCCGCCGCCGACCACGCAGTCCTGCATGCCGGAGAGCACCCCCATCGCAGCAAAGTTCACGGCCTGCTGGCCGGAGCCGCAGAAGCGGTTGAGCGTGACGCCCGGTGCGTCCAGGGACCAGCCGGCATCGAGTGCCGCCATGCGGGCGATGTCCATGGAGTGGTCGCCGCTGCCGGCACCGCAGCCCATGATCACGTCGTCCACGAGGGATGTGTCGAGACCGTTGCGGTCCCGCAGTGCGTTCAGCACCTGGGCGAGGATGCGCTGGGGGTGCACGTTGTGGAGCGCCCCTGACTCCTTGCCCTTGCCCCGCGGCGAGCGGACTGCATCGATGATCCAGGCTTCGCGTTCCATGGCTGATCCCTCCGGTTCCGGCGCCCTGCGCGCAACGACTAGACACTAGGCAAGCCGCGGCGGGACGATCCCATCGGTCGGCAGGGAGGAAGCATCATGATCCCGGAGTTCGAGACCCTGCGGGTCGAGGTGGAGGCCAGCCTCGGGCGCATCACCCTGGAGAGACCCGGGAAGCTGAACGCGCTCTCGCGCCAGACCCTCCAGGACCTCGCCGACGCGGCCCGCTGGTTCGCCGGGCAGGGTTCGGTGCGCGTCGTCATCGTCGCCGGGGAGGGACGTTCCTTCAGTGCCGGGTTCGACCTGGACGACTTCGCGAACCCGTCGGCGGAATTCGGGGTGCGCGAGACGGCGGACCTCGGGCGCATCATGGCCGAGACCGTCACGGCGATGCCCCAGATCACGATCGCGGCGATCCAGGGCCACTGCGTGGGCGGCGGGCTGGTGCTCGCGGCAAGTTGCGACCTGCGCGTGGCCGCACAGAACGCCGTGTTCTCGATCCCGGAGGTCGACCTCGGCATCCCGCTCGCGTGGGGCGGCATCCCGCGCCTCGTCCGCGAGATCGGCCCTGCCGCCACGAAGGAACTCGTCATCACGTGCCGTCGCTTCTTCCCCGACGAGGCAAAGGCCCTCGGCTTCCTGAACACGATCGTGCCGGCCGAGGGACTTCTCTCCCACGTGGAGGACCTCGCCGAGTCGATCGCGGCGAAGCCCGGATATGCGCTGCGCACAACCAAGCAGCAGGTCAATGCCGTGACCGAGGAGATGGCCGGCACCATGCGCAACGCGGCCGATGCCGACGCACTCGTCTTCGCGACGTTCGACAGGGAGAGCCGGGAGATCAGCGCCGCCTACCTCGCGTCGAAGAAGGGCAAGCCGCAGAACAACGGCTGACTCATCGCGGGCCCGGGGGCCGTGCGCGAATTACTGTTGCCGCGTGCCGTCCCTGACCCGATCCACGTGGTCCGTGGGGGCGGTCTTCTTCGTCAACGGCTTTGTCTTCAGCAACTGGATCCCGCGCATCAACGAGGTCCGCGACAGGCTCGGCGTGAGCAACTCGGGGCTCGGGCTGGCGCTCCTCGGTGGCGGCCTCGGGGGCTTCGTGGGATCGCTCCTCGTCGCCCGCGTGGTCACGAAGGTGCGCACGCGGACGGTGGTCCTGGTCGCCTCGCTGCTGATGGCAGCGCTCGTTCCGCTCGTGGCGGTCGTGCCGAACGCATTCGTCCTGCTCGTCCTGCTCACGCTCCTCGGGTTCAACGACGTGCAGAACGATGTTGCGTTCAACGCCCAGGGCGTGATGATCCAGGCACGCATCGGGACTCCGATCATGCAGCGCCTGCACGGAACATGGAGCCTCGGCATGGTCGTGGGCGGCGGCACCGGCTGGCTCGCCTCGGCCGCGGACGTCAGTCTCGGGCTGCACCTTCTCCTGGCCGCCGCCTTCATGGTCGTCGTCGTCCTCGTCGCCGTCCCGGGGCTGCTCGCGGCCGACGACCCCCCGGAGCCGCACGCCGGGGAGGAAGGGCCACGGCCCGCCGGCATTGCGCGCCGGTTCGCACTCGCGATCGGTGCGATGGGGTTCGGTCTCGCCCTCTTGGAGGGCATGCCGAACGACTGGAGCTCCGTCGTCCTCACGGACGTGTTCGAGGCGGGCCGCATGAAGGGAGCGGGCACATCGGTGTTCGCCGCCGCGATGCTCCTCGGCCGCCTCACGGGCGACCACGTGTCGATGGCTGTCGGCGGCCGGCGGATGTTCACGGCGGGGACGTGGATGTGCGTCGCCGGCTCCGTGATCCTCGCTCTCGCACCGGCGACCGCATTCGCCTTCGTGGCGTACGCGCTGTGGGGCCTGGGAATCTCGGTCCTGTTCCCGCAGCTGTACGAGATCGCCGCAAGGCTGCCCGGCATTCCCGCCGCGAGGGGGCTCGGTGCGATGACGTTCGGTCAGCGGTTGGGTTTCCTCTCGAGTGCCGTCGTCGTCGGGTTCCTGGCCGACCTCACGAACTTCCGCGTCACGTTGTTCGCGGTCGCGACGGCCGCCGCGCTCCTCGTCCTCGGCGCCCGGACACGCACCCGCTGATCGCCGGCGCGCCCTCCCAACCCTCCCGGCCGTGCCGCCGGCGCCGCCGATGACGGTTACCGTGGGTCCATGACCAAGGTGTTCGTGCACGGCAATCCCGAGACCGAGGCTGTCTGGGACGATCTGATCTCCGAACTGGCGCGCCGCGGCGTGACCGACACGGTCACGCTCGTGCCACCCGGCTTCGGCGCACCCGTCCCGGCGGGGTTCGGAGCCACCCAGACCGGGTACCGCGACTGGCTGCTCTCGGAGTTGCGTGAGATTCCCGGCGACATCGACCTCGTCGGCCACGACTGGGGTGCCGGGCACGTGTTCGGGGCGCTCGCGTCGGACCCCGCAGTCGTGCGGACCTGGGCCGCGGACTGCGCCGGCCTGATGCACCCCTCGTACGTGTGGCACGACGCCGCGCAGGGCTGGCAGACGCCCGGGCAGGGGGAGGAGATGGTCGCGGGAATGGCGGCACTCGACGAGGAGACCTTCGCCGCCGTCTTCGGCGCACTCGGCATGGGTGACGTCATCTCCCGGAAGGTGAAGAGATGGGTCAACGACGAGATGGCCTCGTGCATCCTCTCGCTCTACCGCAGCGGCGCGCAGCCCGCGATGTCGGTGCTCGGCGATGCGTTCCGTGCGGGGTGCCCGCGCAACGGCCTCGTTGTCATCGCCGAGAACGACCACTACGCAGGCGAGCACGCCACCCATGCCGAGGTCGCCTCCTGGGTGGGTGCGGACGTCGCACGGCTGGCCGGTGTCGGTCACTGGTGGATGATCGAGGACCCGCGTTCGGCGGCAGATGTCCTCATGGCCCACTGGGCCCGTTCATAGCCCCCGGGCGTACTCGACCACGATCGGCTCGAGCTCTGCCGGTGACGCGCCGTGCAGGATCACGCCGTCGCACCCGAGATCGAACTGGTTTCTCACTGCCGCCACGCACTGTGCCGGCGAACCCATGGCCGCGGGGGCCAGCCACTCGTCCGGGATGAGCGTGGCGACGTGCCCGAGTTCCTCGGTGGTGGCCTTCGCGTCGAGTGCGCCGCCGAAACCGCGGACGAAAACATCCTCGCGGAACCGGGCAAGCACGGCCGGGTCCCACCGGTTTGTCGAGACCATCAGGTCCCCGTATGCCTGCAGATAGGTGGCAAGGCGCCCGACAGTCTTCTTCAGGCGGAGGTCCTCGGGGAGATGGTCACCGATCGTTGCGAAGCACGACCACACCTTGACGGTCGAGGGGTCGCGCCCGGCCCGTTCGGCCGACTCCTTCACCGTGCGCACGGCGCGGGCCGTGGTCTCGTCGGTGAAGAAGGTGTGCAGGATGACGTTGTCGAAGGAGCGGCCGCCTGCCTCCAGTGTCCGGGGGCCGAAGGCAGTGATGCTGAGGGGGATGTCAAGGTCGAACGAGGGGTCAAGCCGCAGGACCGGGTACTTGCCGGTGATGTCCTCATAGCCGAGCACCGTCTCGCCCTTCCAGAGGCGGCGCATCAGGATGGCGAACGACTCCATTGACTCGGTGGTTGCGAGGGGCATGCCGAATGCCCGGAACATCGCCTCGATGCCGCGGCCGATGCCGAGGCTGAACCGTCCCTCTGACAGCAGGTGGAGGGTGCTCGCCCACGATGCCGTCACCACGGGATGGCGGGTGGTGTGGTTCGTGGCAGCGGTGATGATGTCGATGCCCGAGGTGACCGCGCACGCAGCTCCTGTCAGCGCGCCGGCCTCCTTGATGTTGAACCGCTCGGAGATGAACGCAGTGCCGAGACCGAGCCGCTCAGCGTGGGCAAGTTCGTCGAGCATGTCGCGCGGCGACCGGGGCGCGCCCGCGAGAGTGTAGAAACCGAGTTCCTTGTGCACCGCCACACAGTACCGACACCGCTCCTCGGGTAGAAAGGGGGCATGGAGACCCCGCGCGACGACCAGGACCTGGCCGGGCTGGGCCTGCATCCCGACTCGGTCGGGATGCTCGAGGGCCTCGTGACCACCCGCGCGATCCGCAGGTACGCCGATGAGCCGGTGCCCACCCATGTGCTGCGTGACATCATGTTCGCCGCGACACGCGCCCCGAGCGGCTCGAACAGGCAACCGTTCAGGTTCCTCGTGCTCACGGACGGGGAGAAGGCCAGGGAGGCGAAGCGGCTGGTCGCCGAGGGTGCGCGGAAGGTGTGGGGGCACAAGCGCGGAAACGACGGTTACGACGACGGTTCCGGGGCCGACCTGTCGTCACCGAAGGCACGCATGGCCCGCACCATGCAGGAGTACGTGGACAACCTCGAGAGAGTCCCCGCGCTCGTGCTCGGCTGCCTCGTGCGGTACCGCGACCCGAACCCGAACGAGGGCGCCAGCGTGTACCCGGCGGTCCAGAACGTGCTTCTCGCGGCACGCGCCCTCGGCTACGGCGGGGTGCTCACCGGTTTCCACGCGTTCGTCGACAAGGAACTCAAACAACTGCTCGGGATCCCCCCGGAGGTGTTCATCGCGGCGTCGATCACCCTCGGCAGGCCGCAGGGCTCGCACGGGCCGGTGCGCAGGGTGCCGATGGGCGAGCTCGTCTACGGCGACACATGGGGCGATGCGGCAGGTTTCGCCGTGGACCCGCCGGGCACGCGTCACACGTCCCGCATCTGAGC
>SXYT01000162.1 GCA_005788205.1 Actinomycetota bacterium
AGACGAACCCGCGGCGCTTGCACAGGTTGACAATCTGGTCGAGGTCCTTGGCGGGCATGAGAGCGAAAGCCTACAAGTGGCGGTCGAAGACCCCGAGGCTGCGAATCCGTCTCTCGAGGTGCGCCTCCATCATGTTCATCACCATCTGGTGCGCCTCGTGCACCGCCGGGGACTCCCCCAGGTCGAGGGCCGCACGGAGGTTGCCCCCGAGAATCATGCGCAGCACATCCAGGGCCTGCCCCGAGAATGCGGCGCCCATCCGGCACGAGCCGCAGAGCGTCCCGCCCTGGATGATGTCGAAACCCACGAGGTCCTGCGAGGCACCGCAGGCCACACAGGAACCGAGATGAGGCGCCGAACCCTCCAGTGCCAGCAACTTCAGGTAGAACGCCGCAAGCATCAAGGGGCTCTTCTGGCGGTCCAGGGTCTCGAGTGCGCGCCGCAGCAGATCGAAGATCTGGGGCACGGGCTCGTGGTCCGGGGTGATCCTGTCCACCGCCTCCAGCATTGCCATCCCCTGCGACATGCGCGCAAGGTCCGAGTGGAGCCTGTGGTGCACCGACACGAGCTTCACCTCATCGATCACCGCGAGAGTTCGCCCCGGTTTCACCAACACCTCGACGTGGTTCATCGGCTCCAGGCGCGCACCGATCCGCGACCTGGTCTTGCGGACGCCGTTGGCCGCTGCGGCAACCCTGCCGTGCTCCCGGGTGAGCAGGAACACGACCCTGTTGGACTCGTTCGACTTGCGGGACCCGAGGACGATCGCCTCGTCACTCCATGGATTCACGAATCGAGCCCGCCGAACCTGCGGTGCCGCCTGTTGAAATCATCGATTGCCATCTCCAGATGGCTGGCCTGCAGGGCGCTCCACTCGATGTCGAGAAAGACCAATTCGCTGTAGGCGAGTTCCCACACCGGAGAGGTCGGCAGCGTGTCGGGCCGGCCGAGGATCAGCGCAAGATCGGGCTCGCTGCCGACAGGATCGAGGAGGGCAGCCGAGAGCGCCTCCTCGGTGACCGTCTCGCCTGACACCCGCATCGACTCCACGACCGTGGCGAATCGAGAGTGGCCGTCCGCATGCGGGTCGACCACGATCCCGAGCCCGTCATCCCTGCGCCAGAGGAACCGGGCCGAGGCGTGGGCCGGGACCTGCTCGACCTTGTCCATCGCACCGAAGACGGATGCCATCCGCCCCAGGTCAGCGTCGGCCCCAGGCGAGGAATGGTGCGGCATCACAGTGACCCACCGTGCGCCGACGCAACCGACCCCGCGCGCAATCTCGGCGAACCTGTCGCCCCAGTCGGCTCCCGACATTGCCCCCCACTCGTGCGGGGTTCCGCCGCACACCAGCACATGCACGAGTCCATCGGCAGCGGATGCGGAGGCAGGACTCATGGCTCCATTCTCCCACGAAGCGGAGCCCGGGCGGGGCTGTCACGGCCCTGCGACACGGCATCAGTAGGGTTGGACCGCCGTGAACGACAAGAACTTCTCCCCTGCCGCAGAACCACGCAAAGTGCACGTGGCCTGCGTGATCGACGGCAACGGGCGGTGGGCGCAAAAGCGCGGACTTCCCCGCACGGAGGGCCACACCGCCGGCGAGGAGGCACTCGCAGAGGTCGTCCGGGCGGCGGCCGCCCGCAACGTGGGTTGGCTCACCGTGTTCGGTTTCTCCACCGAGAACTGGGTCCGGCCGAGGCCGGAGGTGCGCCACATCCTCTCCCTGCACCGCAAGATCTTCGGCCGGGTCGACGAGATGCGGCGCAACAACGCGTCCATCCGCTGGATCGGCAGGCCCTTCAAGGAGAAGGGTGCGCGCACCCCGGTGTACGTCCAGCGCGCGATCGACAAGGCCATCGCCGACACCGCCCCGAACAGCGGGCTCGTGGTCACGGTGGCCTTCGACTACGGCAGCCGGGCCGAACTTGCCCGGGCGGCGTCGCGCGCGGCCGCTGCGGGCCCGGTGGATCCCACGAGCATCGAGAAGAACCTCTACGACCCCACGCTCCCGCCGGTGGACGTTCTGGTGCGCACGTCCGGCGAGAAGCGCATCTCCAACTTTCTCCTCTGGCAGATCAACGGGTGCAAGGTGTATTTCACCGACCGCCCCTGGCCGGATTTCGACGCTGCCGAACTCGACCAGGCACTCGCTCTGCTGGATGGCGACTGATGGGCGGCTCAGAAGCCGGACGGACGGCGGTGGAGGCTCTCCACCGGGTCGTCGCATCGCTCCCGGGCGCTGAAGAGCGCCCCGGGCAGGACGAGATGTCGTACGAGATCGCACAGGCGCTCGCATCCGGCAGGTCGATCATCGTTCAGGCCGGCACGGGCACCGGGAAGTCGCTCGGCTATCTCGTGCCCGCGATCCTCTCCGGGAAACGGACGGTGGTGGCCACGGCCACGAAGACCCTCCAGGATCAGTTGAGCCGCAATGACCTGCCGCTCCTCGCCGCCTCGCTCGGCAGGGATTTCTCCTGGGCTGTCGTCAAAGGGCGCAGCAACTACGTCTGCCTGCAGCGTCTCCACGAGCTGCGCGACAAGAGCGGTCAACTCGAGTTCGAGGAAATGGGTGCGTCGACCAAGAGAGAAATCGACTCGATCATCGAGTGGGCGGCAACCACCTCCTCGGGGGACATCGAGGAGCTGCCCCGCACCCCGAGCGAACGGGCACGTCTGGCCGTCACTGTGGGGTCGGATGAGTGCCCCGGCCGCACCAAGTGCCCCTCGGGCGAGAAGTGCTTCGCTGAGCGTGCACGTTCGGAAGCAGAGAACGCCGATGTCATCGTGGCCAATCTCCACCTCTACGGCATTCACGTCGCGAGCGGGGGCGCAATCCTGCCCGAGCACCAGGTCGTGATCTTCGACGAGGTGCACCAACTGGAGTCGGTGATGAGCGACACGACCGGGGTGGAGCTGCGCGGTGGACGTTTCTCCGCATGTTCCGGTGCGGTCCGGCGCGTGATCGCCGATTCCACGTCTGCCGCACGCCTCGAGACCGCCGGGGAATCCTTCTCCCTCTCCCTCAACCCCTGGACCGGCCAGCGACTGACGAACCCGCTGCCGACGAGCGTGTCGGGGCACCTTGCCAAGGCACGCCTCGAGCTGAACGCCGTTCTCGAGGAACTGCGCGGCGTCAAGACCGACAACGAAGCCGTGAACCAGCGCCGACTGCGCGCCCAGTCACAGTGCGAGCGCCTGGCCGAGCAGATCGATCTCGCTCTCGGAATGTTCGAGGGCTACGTCGCGTACGTCGACGGCACGGCCGCACGCCTCACGCTCCACATCAAACCGCTCCATGTCGGCCCTGTCCTGAAGGCCGGGGTGTGGTCGAGCCACTCTGCGGTGCTCACCAGCGCGACGGTTCCGATGTCCCTGCCCGACCGCGTCGGCCTCGACCCGGAGTCCACCGGCCAACTGTCCGTCTCGTCACCGTTCGACTACGAGCGCAACTCGTTGCTGTACTGCTCCCCGTCCTTTCCCGACAGGAACGCGCCGGGTTTCCAGGCGTTCGTCCACGACGAACTGGAGGCCCTCATCACGGCAGCAGGGGGCCGCACCCTCGCCCTCTTCACCAGCAATGCAGCCCTCAACGCTGCCGCGGCGGCACTGCGCGAACGAGTGCCCTTCCCGATTCTCACGCCCGCCGACCACGGCAGGCAGCGACTCATCGAGCTCTTCATGGCGGACGAGCATTCGTGCATCTTTGCGTCCTCGGGCTTCTTCCAGGGGGTCGACCTGCCGGGGCGCACCCTGTCTCTCGTCGTGCTGGACAAGCTCCCGTTCCCGCGCCCCGATGAGCCCCTGCTGGAAGCCCGTCGCGAGGCCGTGGGCCGCGACAAGGCTTTCCAGGCGATCGACCTCCCCTTGTGCGCCACGGCACTCGCCCAGGCAGCCGGCCGTCTCGTGCGCACCACAGAGGACAGAGGGGTCGTCGCGGTGCTCGACAGGCGGCTTGCCACCATGAACTACCGATGGACCCTGCTCAACACCCTGCCGCCGATGTCGCGCACACGGAGCCGCGATGAGGTAGAGACATTCCTGCGGGACATCACCGCGGTGCGGTGACGCCCACGGCTCAGTAACCCAGGCGCTCCAGCCGGTCGGGTCGCTGCTGCCAGTCCTTCTCCACCGTCACGTGGAGCTCGATATACGCACCCTTCGGGAGCTGCTTGCGCACCTCCTGGCCGACGTGCTTGAGGAGCTCGCCGCCCTTGCCGATGACCATGCCCTTCTGGCTCTCGCGTTCCACGAGGATCTCACAACGGATCTTCGGCCATTCCCACTCGGTCACCTGCGTGGCGACCGAGTACGGCAGCTCGTCCTTGAGCACCGCGAGAAGCTGCTCGCGCACCAACTCTGCCACCCATGCGTGCTCGTCCGTGTCAGAGACCATCTCCACCGGGTAGTACGCAGGACCCTCTGGCATTCTCTCCAGCAATGCGGCCAGCAGCACGTCGAGGCCCTCGCCCGTCGATGCCGACACCGGGAAGTACGCCGCCGCACCCAGGGCAGAAACTGCGTCAAGTTGCTGCAGGACCATCTCTGGTTTGGCCTTGTCGATCTTGTTGACAACCACGAACGCGTTCGCCATGTCCACATTGTTGGCGACCCACTGGTCTCCCCGTCCGAACGCCTTCGTGGCGTCGATGATGAGGCACACGACCTCGACGTCGTCGATGCAGCCGAGTGCCGTCGCGTTCACGCGCTCGCCGAGCATCGTCACGGGCTTGTGTATGCCCGGCGTGTCGACAAAGACGATCTGGCAGTCATCCCCGTGGTGCACGCCGCGCACGCGGGTGCGGGTCGTCTGGGGCTTGTTCGAGATGATGCTCACCTTCTGCCCGCAGATCGCGTTCACCAGAGACGACTTGCCGACGTTCGGCCTGCCGACAAGAGTCACGAATCCGCTGCGCACACCCTCAACCTAGGTGATGGGAGCCCGCGCGCGCGACAAGCGTCGCGGCCGGGGTCACACCTTGCTGTCTCGACCGGCCCAGAACGGTGCCCGCAGCTCGCGCTTGAGGATCTTCCCCGAGCCCGTCTTCGGCAGTTCATCCAGCCACGACACCGAGCGGGGGATCTTGTAGTTCGCGAGGTTCGCCCGAGCATGCTCGATGACGTCACTTTCCGCGAGGGTGGAGCCCGGGCGGCGGACCACCACGGCGTGGACGGTCTCACCCCACTCCTCGCTGGGGATCCCGAACACCGCCGACTCGTAGATGTCCTCGTGGTTCTCGAGACAAGCCTCGATCTCGGCGGGGTAGATGTTCATGCCGCCCGAGATGACCATGTCCTTCTTGCGGTCACAGATGTAGATGTACCCCTCGTCATCCCGGTACGCGATGTCCCCGACGGTCTGGAATCCCTCCCGGCGGTCCGCCAGGAACTTGTCGTGCTGCTTGTAGTAGTCGGCGAACACCGCCGCGCTCCGCACGAACAGTTCCCCCGTCGAGTCAGGGCCGGTGCCCGTGACTTCATTGCCGTCATCGTCGAAGAGCCTGATCTCGACCCCGGGAGCGGGCTTGCCGCAGGAACCGGGTTTGCGGAGTTGGTCCTCCGGCCGCAGGACGCAGTTCACCCCCAGTTCGGTGCTGCCGTACACCTCGAACAGGGACTCCCCGGGGAAGTCGTTCAGGTACAGCTTCTTCAGGGTGAAGCTCCACGGAGCGGCATTCGCGATCATCCGCCTCATCGACGACACGTCGTACCGTGCCTTCACCTCGTCGGGCAGGTTGCAGATCATCCTGATCGGTGTCGGGGCGCTGAACGTGCTGGAGACCCCGTACGTGCTCACGAGCCGGAGCCAGTCCTCCGGGTCGAACTTGCGCTGCACGACGACGGTCTGGCCCATGGCCTGGGCGGTGTTCATGAACCCGCCGGGCCCACTGTGATAGAGCGGTCCGGTCGTGAGGTACACGTCGTCGGGCGTGTACCCGATGTGGGCCAGCAGTGCCGCTCCTGTGGCCTTCGCCTCGTCGCTCGAGGAGCCCGACCGGAAGGCGCCCTTCGGCTTGCCCGTGGTCCCGCTCGTGTAGATCATCGTCGCACCCGGCTCGGTCCCCGCGGAGAGGGTGGGCTCCGCGGGGGAGGCCGACGCCATCAGGTCGTCCGCTGACTGCATGCCGGACGGGGCCGGGCCGTCAAAAACGAGGACGTTCGTGACCTTCGGGATCTGCGCCCGGATGCGCTCGAATGTCGAAGCGAACTCGGCGTCCACGTACACGACCGTGGCATCGCAGTGGTCGGTCACGTAGGCGGCCTCGTCGTCGGAGAGTCGGTAGTTGAGTGGCACCGCTGTCACGCCCAGTTTGCGGGCGGCATTCACCATCGTCACGATGCCGAGCGAGTTCTGGCCGCACCACACCACCTTCGAGTCGGGTGCTGCCACACCCATCCCGGAGAGCACGTTGGCAAGACGGTTCGCGCGTTCGTTCAGGTCACGGAAACCGATAATGACCGGCGTGTGCCCCGGACGGTCGTCGACGACCGCGGGCTTGTCGGGTTGTGCCTCTGCATGGATCGAAAGGATGTCTGGCATTCCCCTGTCGTATCACGCCGGGACCGGCCACCCGAACGGAGCCGCCAATGGCCGCTGCCGCGTGACACACTTTCCTGATGGCCCCGAACCCCCTCCGGAACCTGAACTACCGCAAGTGGTTCGACCAGATGCTCCCCCAGACGCTCCAGGTCGCCACGTGGCTGCTCTACATCAACGGCGCTTTCGCGATCCTGGACTGGTTCGACCGCACGGACATCTTCGGGACGTGGCGGTGGTACGGGGGCGTCGGGGGCGTCGTCGCGCCGTTCGCGTGCCTTTCTTATGTGGCCGCCGGTTTGCTCATGGCGAACGGGAGGCGCCTCGGATGGCATCTCGGCATCGCCGCCTCTCTCTCCCCTCTCGCCCTCAGGGCCCTGCTCAAGATCCAGCACGAGGGTGGCCTCCCGGTCTCCTGGGTCATCACCCAGCGGAATCTCGTGTCGTTCCTGTTCGAGGCGGCACTGGTCGCATTGCTGCTGCACCCGATGTCGCGCACCCACGCGGCCCGCTGGTTCCGCTGAGCCTGCAGGCCGGGCCCTGTGCCACACTGGCGCAATGGCACGACACATCGAGAGCATCGAGGCACTCAAGGGCCTCATCGGCGAGCACATCGGTTATTCCGAGTACATGACGATCGACCAGGAGCGGGTGAACCTCTTCGCCGACGCGACCGGCGACCACCAATGGATCCACATCGACGTGGAGAAGGCGAAGTCAGGCCCCTTCGGGGGCCCCATCGCGCACGGTTACCTCACGCTGTCGCTCGGGCCGGTGCTGCTGCCGCAGGTGTTCTCGGTGGGCGGCATCGCCATGGGCGTGAACTACGGGGCGAACAAGGTCCGTTTCATGTCACCGGTGCCTGTCGGCTCCCGCCTGCGCGCAGGCGTGAAGGTGATGGCGGTCGATGACGTCGCCGGCGGCGCCCAGGTGACGCTCGAGACGACCTTCGAGTGCGAGGGCGCAGCAAAGCCCTCGTGCATCGCAGAGGTCATCTTCCGCTACTACTCAGCCTGAGCCACGGGGCTCAGGAAGAACACAGCCTGAGCCGAGCAGTTCAGCGGAAGTTCGGCATGACGTGCCGGGCAAAGAGTTCCAGCGTCTCGGTGCTCGGGTAATCCGGGCACCACGGCACGAACCCGGTGCACCCAGCATCCAGGTACCGCTGGATCTTCTCTGACACCTGCTCCGGGGTGCCCACGAGCGCCTTGGATCTCCAGGACTCGGCCGGCTCGCCCCACAGGCTGCGCGAGCCCGCCTCGATGATTTCCTTCTCCGTCTCGCGGATGAAGACCTCGGAAGAGATCGTCTTTCGGATGCTCTCCTCGTCACGGCCGATGGCCGCACAGTGGCCCTTCAGGATCTCGCGCTTGCGGACGAACTCCTCCACGGAGCTCCCGAAGTTCGACACGTCGGCATGCTCTGCCACCACCCGGAGGGTCACCTTCTCCCCGCCACCACCGATCCACACGGGAGGTGTCGGCTGCTGGAGCGGCTTGGGGTCGCAGTTCGCCCTCTCGAGCTTGTAGTACTTGCCGTCGTACGTGGTCTCGGCGTTGGTCCACATCGACTTCACGATCTCGACGGTCTCGCGCAGCATCCCGATGCGGTCGGACGGCTTCTTGAACTCGTAGCCGTACCCGCGGTACTCGTTCTCGTACCACCCGGCGCCGATGCCCCAGTCCAGGCGGCCACCCGAGATGACATCGACGGTGGAGGTGATCTTGGCGAGCAGGCCGGGGTTGCGGTAACTGTTGCACCCGACCATCTGGCCGAGGCGGATCCGCGAGGTGCGCTGGCTGATTGCAGCGATCGTTGTCCAGCACTCGAACACGGCCTCATGAGCCGGGACAGGCACGTTGTGGAAATGGTCGTAGACCCAGATGGAGTCGAACCCGAGTTCCTCCGCGAGGACGGCAATCTCGACCGTCTTGCTCCACTTGTTCTCGGCACCTTCGATGCCGGCAAGTTCCATCTTCCATCCCTGCGGGACGAAGACTCCGAAGAGCGGGGCGTGGGGGCTGTTCGACATGGTCCCTCCTTCAGCGGCGAGGTTATCGTTCGGGGATGACGCAGTTCGTGCCCGCAACAATCGGCATGGCCGAGATCCACGAGGCAATCGCCGCCACGCGCCCCGACCATGAATGCCTCGTCTTCCGCGACAAGCGCTTCACGTGGGCCGAGGTGACGGAGCGCACAAGGCGTCTTGCCAATCACCTCGCGTCACAGGGGCTGGGTTGCTCCACCGAGAGAGCAGGACTGCCCAACTGGGAGAGCGGCCAGGATCATCTCGCGATCTACCTTCACAACGGGAACGAGTATCTGGAAGCAATGCTCGGGGCATGGAAGGCCCGCGTCGCACCGTTCAACGTGAACTACCGCTACGTGGCCGAGGAGCTGAAGTACCTGCTCACCGACTCAGGCGCCACCGCAATCGTGGTGCACTCGCGCTTCACCCCTCTTCTCGCCGAGGTTCGCGCCGACCTGCCCCGCCTGCGCGTCATCCTCCAGGTGCCGGACTCGTCCGGCGAGCCCCTCATGGACGGCGCCGTCTGGTACGAGGACGCGCTCTCGCGGGCCTCCGCCGACAAGCCCGCAGCGGGTTACAGCGGGGATGACCTGTACATCCTCTACACGGGCGGCACCACGGGAATGCCGAAGGGCGTGCTGTGGCGCAACGCCGACGCTGTCGTGGAGTGCTTCGGCGGCAACAAGGAGGCGACCACACTCGAGGAGCACCTTGCCACCGCAGCCGGCGGCCTGCGTGCCCTGCCTTGCCCACCGTTCATGCACGGTGCGGCCCACTGGATCGCGATGCGCACGTGGCTCTCGGGCGGCACGATCCTCGTGCAGTCGGTGCCCGAGCGTCTCGACCCGCAGGACATCTGGGGCCTCGCGGAGCGGGAGAAGGCGAATTTCCTCCTCATTGTCGGCGATGCCTTCGCGCGCCCCCTGCTGGACGGTCTCGCGGCGGGCTCGTACGACCTCACCAGCCTGCTCAGCATCCTGAGTGGCGGCGCCCCGCTTTCCGCCCACCTCAAGGAGGAGTTTCTCTCCCACATCCCGCACGCACTCCTGGTGGACGGGCTGGGGTCGTCGGAGGCGGGAGGCCAGTTGTCCCAGGTCGCGGCAAGCGGGTCGGCCAGTACGGGCACGTTCCCGTGGGCCCCGCAGAACCACATCCTGTCCGAGGACATGGCCCGCGTCCTCGAGGCGGGCCACGACGAACTCGGCTGGCTCGCCAAGAGCGGCCGCCTCGCGCTCGGCTACCTGCACGACGAGGCGAAGACGAAGCGCACGTACCCCGTGGTGGACGGGGTCCGCTACGTCGTGCCCGGTGACCGCGCCCGCCTGAGGGCCGACATGATGATCGAGATCCACGGCCGCGACTCCGTCACCATCAACTCGGGCGGCGAGAAGATCTTCGCCGAGGAGGTCGAGGCCGCGGTCAAGGCGCATCCCGACGTGTATGACTGTGTGGTCGCCGGCCGCCCGAGCGAGCGCTGGGGCAACGAGGTCGTGGCGATCGTGCGCCTGAAGGACGGCCGTCCACACGACGAAGCAGGGCTCCTCGCCGAGGCGGAGAGGCACGTGGCGCGCTACAAGCTGCCGAAGGCCTTCGTGTTCGTGCCGGAGATCGTGCGCTCCCCCGCCGGCAAGGCCGACTACCGCTGGGCCAAGCAGACCGCCGTGGAGGCGTCAGGCTGAGGCGAGCCCCCCGGCCTAGAGCGGGAGGCTGCCAGTGGCCGACCACGTGGACTTGTGGTCGGTGTAGGCCTTGATCGACATCTGGGCGATGCGCATCTGGTGGATCTCGTCCGCACCATCGGCGAACCGCGCCCAGCGCGCATTCTGGGCCATGTTCGCAAGGGGCGTGTCGGTCGAGTAGCCGAGGGCACCGTGCACCTGGATTGCCCGGTCGATGATGCGGTTGAGGCTGTTCGCCACGAAGTGCTTCGCCATGGAG
>SXYT01000163.1 GCA_005788205.1 Actinomycetota bacterium
CACGGTCGCGGGGTGACGATGGACGTGACCGAAGAAACTCTCCTCCCGGCCGTACTGCATCTTCACCGGACGGCCCGTGCGCAGGGCCAGTAGGGCGGTGTGGACCTGGAGGCTGATGTCCTCCCTCGCACCGAAGGCTCCCCCCACACCACCGAGGGTCAGGCGAATCTTCTCGAGCGGCAGGTCGAGACACTTGGCCATCTGCTTCTGGTCCTCGTGCAACCACTGCGTCGCGACATACACCTCCACTCCGCCACCGTCATGGTCCGGGATCGCGAGTGCGGCCTCGGTGCCGAGAAACGCTTGGTCCTGCATGCCGATCACGTAGGTGCCCTCCACGGTGACATCGCCGCGCGCGGAGGGGTCGCCGTGGACGATCCGTTGTGTGCGGAAGATGTTGCCTTCGGGGTGGATTGCCGGCACCGAGGGGTCGAGGGCCTTCTCGGGGTCGTGCAGCGGGGTCAGCACCTCGTACTCGACCGCGATGGCTGCGAGTGCTCGCCTGCAGGTCTCGGGATGATCTGCCGCGACTGCAGCCACGGGCTCGCCCATGTAGCGCACGAACCCGCGGGCAAAGACGGGCTGGTCCTCGGAGATGAGGCCGTAGGTGAGCTGACCCGGGACGTCGTCCGCCGTGACGACTGCGGAGACGCCGGGAACGAGGAGCGCCGCAGACGTGTCGACAGAGATGATCCTCGCGTGAGGATGAGGTGAACGGAGCGTCGCGCCCCACAACATCCCCTCGGCCCACATGTCGGAGGAGAAGGCGAACTCGCCACGGACTTTCGCCGCTCCGTCAGGACGGAGCGCGCTCTGTCCGAGAACGTCGCGCCGTGTGCGTGTCAGGGTCATCGGCCGGTCCCTCTCCGCACCGAGACGACAGCACCGACAGCCGCGAAAATGCGCCCGTACCCGGTGCACCGGCAGATGTTCCCGGAGAGTGCCTCCTTGACCTCCATCTCGCCCGGTTCGGGGTTGTCCTCGAGCAGTTTGTGGACCGCGACCACCAGCCCGGGCGTGCAGAAGCCGCACTGGACCGCGCCCTCCTCGATGAAGGCCTGCTGCACGTCGGTCAGCGAGCCGTCCGGGTTGAGACCCTCGACCGTGGCTATCTCACGGCCCACGGCTGACGCTGCGAGCACGAGACAGCTGCAGACCGCGTTGCCGTCCATGATGACCGTGCAGCTGCCGCACTCGCCCTGTTCGCAGGCACCCTTCGCGCCCGGCATGCCGAGGCGCTCGCGAAGGACGTACAGAAGGCTCTCGCCGATCCATGAATCCTTGACCTCGTGCCTCTGGCCGTTGACTGCGAGCGTGTAGATCTCGTTGGTGCTCATGTTCCTGTGCTCCTCTCGAGCAGCCTGGTGCTGATGACCCCCACGGCATGGCGCCGGTAGGCGGCAGTGGAGCGGTGGTCGTCGATGGGGCGGGCCTCGGCGGCGACCCTGGAGCCAAACTCGCGGGCTACTTGGTCGTCGAGAGGGCCCGCTGTCGACAGCCACTCCTCGGCGACTGTCGCCCGGATGACGGTCGGGCCCACTGAGCCGAGCGCGATGCTGACGCGCCCCGACCGGACGGCGAGGCAGGCAGATGCGATCGAGATGACCATCGCGTTCCGGACACCGACTTTGGCGTAGCCCTGGAAACCGTCCGCAACAGGCACGGTGACGCCGTTGATGATCTCCCCGGGGCGTCTGTCGTTTCGTTTCGGTCCCTTCATGAAGTCTGCGAACGGCACCGCACGGTCCCCGTCCGCGGAGGAAAGGTGAACGACCGCGTCCAGCGCCGCCAGCACGGGAAGCCCGTCACCGGCGGGAGAGCAGGTGCCGAGGTTCCCGCCGAGAGTCCCTGCCGACCGGATTTGCGGTGACCCGACCGTGCGTGCCGCCTCGGCGAGCGCAGGCACGAGCCCGGCGAGCTCGCCCTTCTCCATGTCCGCGTACACGACCGCGGCCCCGATGAACACTTTTCCCGCCGCTCTGTCCAGGCTCCACTGCCTGAGTTCATCGACGCGCGAGAGCGAGATGACATCGGTGGGTTTGCGGTGGTTGAAATTGACCTCCACCATGAAGTCGGTACCGCCGGTGAGGAGATGCGCATCGGGGTGCGCCGCCGCCATCGCCGTAGCGTCCGCAATGGTCCTGGGTGTCATCACAGTCATGCGTTGTCATCTCTCACAGTCTGGAATGGAGGGTCGCTGCGGCCTCGGCGGCCTTGTGGCGGATCTCGTCGATGTCGAACAGGGTGGGCCGGCCGTTCCTGATGACCTGCACCTCGTCAACAGTCACGTTCACGGCCCTGGCACCCGGCGTGAACGCCGCGTGCCACGGGCTGTCGGCATGGTCGTAGCTCCACTCGACCACGTCGTTGCGCACCTCGGGGAAGAACGCCTCGCCGTTGGCCAGCCACCCGAACGCGGTCTCGGGGGTGGCGGTGACGTCGTGCTCGCGCAGGCGTGCGTAGGCGACACGCGCCTCCTCCGGCATGTCGGCCCCGATTCCGTCGGTGCCGAGGACGACCGCGTTGGGGCGTTCGGCCGGCGCTGCGTACCCGACGGCGTTGTTCATGTTCGAGCGCGGGTTGTGCGCGATCGTGCCGCGCAGCGGCCTGTCCAGGTGGACGCAGTGGACCAGCAACCAGTCATCTGCCGCGAGATTCTCGAGCCGGGCACC
>SXYT01000164.1 GCA_005788205.1 Actinomycetota bacterium
AACGTGCTGTTCATCTGTGGCGGCGCGTTCTCCGGCCTCGAGCAGATCATCGAGAGCCGCATCGGCCACAAGGGCGTGGGCTTCCACGCCACGGTCACATCGAAGGCCGACAAGGACCCCGGCAGCCTCTTCACAAAGGTGCTCCCCGAGGACCTGTTGAAGTTCGGGATGATTCCCGAGTTCGTCGGTCGCCTCCCCATGGTGGGTGCGGTCCACGCCCTCGATCGCGACGCCCTCATGGAGATCCTCACGGAGCCGAAGAACGCACTGGTCAAGCAGTACACCAAGATCTTCGAGTTCGACGATGTGGAGCTCGACTTCACCCCCGCGGCGCTCGGTGCGGTGGCAGACCTCGCCCTCACCCGCGGCACCGGTGCGCGCGGTCTCCGTGCCATTCTCGAGGAGACCTTGCTCGACGTGATGTACGAGGTACCCGGCCGCACCGACATCGGGAGGATCATCGTCGACGAGGACTGCGTCGTGAACCGCAAGCCCGCCGAACTGGTCCCCCGTAGCGCGCGCCCGGCCCCGAAGCGCCGCGCCGCCAGCTGACCCGCCACGTGCGTTACGAAGAGGCGCTGACCTACCTCGACGAGCATGCCTCGTACGAAAAGACGGGGCGCGTCGACAGCCCGTCCACCGAGAAGATCGAGCGCCTGCTGTCCGTTCTCGGCGACCCGCATCTCGACTATCGCGTGGTGCACGTGACGGGCACCAACGGCAAGGGCTCCACCACCCAGATCATCACCAGGCTGCTGGTGGCCCACGGGCTGAAGGTCGGCACGTTCAGCAGCCCGCACCTCGAGGACGTGAGGGAGCGCGTGCAGGTCGACTCGGAGCCGGTCCCGCACGAGGACTTTGCCTCGGCAATTGCTGCCGTGGCCGATGCCGAGGTGATGTCCGGTGTCCGGCCCAGCTACTTCGAGATCATCACTGCGGCGGCGTTCAGGCATTTCTCGGACTGCGCGGTCGACGTCGCCGTGATCGAGGTCGGCATGCTCGGCCGGTGGGATGCCACGAATGTGGTCCGGCCCGACGTCTCTGTCATCACGAATATTGCCCTTGACCACACCGAGTTTGCCGGCCCCACGGTCGAGCACATCGCGCGGGAGAAGGCCGGGATCATCAAGGAGTGTGCCGTTGCGGTGGTGGGGGAGACGCGGGCGTCTCTCGTGCCGATCTTCGCTGCGGAGCCCCACGCAGGTCTGGTGCAGCGCGGTGAGGATTTCGACGTGGTCGACAACCACCTCGCCCTCGGCGGGCGGCAGCTGCACATCCGCACGCAGCGTGCGGAGTACGCGGACCTCTTCCTCGCGCTCCACGGCGCACACCAGGGCCAGAACGCATCGGCTGCCCTCGTCGCCGTCGAGGAGTTCTTCGGCGCCGCACTCGACCCCGATGTCGTGGCGGAGGCATTCGCGGCGGTGTCCATGCCCGGGCGCTTCGAGGTGCTCGGTCACCAGCCGCTCGTCATCATCGATGGTGCGCACAATCCCGCCGGCGCCGACACATGTGCGCAGGTGTTCTTCGAGGACTTTGACCCGCCCGGCCGGCGCATCCTCGTGGTGGGGGCACTCGGTGGTCGCGATGTCGCCGACATGCTCGGGGCGTTGCGCGCCGACGAATTCGACACTGTCGTGTGCGTCACTGCCCCCTCGCCGCGGGCCCGCTCCGCTGACGAGGTCGCGGCCGCTGCGGTCGCCCTCGGTTGCGACAACGTGGAGGCCTTCTCTTCGGTCGAGCGGGGCTGTGACCGGGCCCTCGTCGACGCCGGATCCGACGATGCGGTCCTGGTGGCAGGTTCCCTGTACGTGGTGGGTGCCGCAAGGACCCATCTGCGCACCGTTCTGCCCTGAGAAAGAGGCCCGGGCAACGCCTGACGGGGCATCCGAACCGTCTCCCCGTAGCCTGAAACCCATGTCCAACCGCACCCTCGTCCTGTTGAAGCCCGACGCCGTGGAGCGCGGCCTCGTCGGGGCCATCCTCTCGCGCTTCGAGCACAAGGGCCTCCGGATCGCCGCCATGGAGCTGCGCACGCTCGACGCCGGAACACTCGCACGTCACTACGAGGAGCACGTCGGCAAGGGCTTCTATGCCGATCTCGTGACCTTCATGTCCCGCGGCCCGGTGGTGGCCCTGGCCGTGGAGGGCCCGGAGGACACCTGGGAGATCGTGCGGACGATGATGGGCACGACGAACCCCCGCAACGCCGCCCCCGGCACCATCCGCGGTGATTTGGGCACGCTTTTCACCGAGAACCTCGTCCACGGCAGCGATTCCGCGGATTCTGCCGCCCGCGAGTTGTCCATCTTCTTCCCCGCGCTCCAGGGCGGGGTCTAATACCATCGATCCCGACAGCTTCCCTCGAACCGAGGCGGGGCCGGGTCGCACCGCCGCCGAGGAGTCCCCATGAGCCGAAACAACCCGCTCGCGATAGGTCGCGACATCGCGATCGACCTCGGCACGGCCAACACCCTCGTCTACGTCAAGGGCCAGGGGGTCGTGCTGAACGAACCTTCCGTCGTGGCAATCGACACCCGGGACGGGCGACCCGTGGCCGTCGGTCTCGAGGCCAAGCGGATGCTCGGCCGGACCCCGAAGCACATCGAGGTCATCAGGCCCCTGAAGGACGGCGTCATCGCTGACTTCGACGTCTGCGAGAAAATGCTGCGCTACTTCATCCAGCGCATCTCCACCAGCCGGTGGAGCAAGCCCCGGATGGTCATCTGTGTGCCCTCGGGGATCACGGGCGTGGAGCAGCGTGCGGTGCAGGATGCGGCCGAGTACGCGGGTGCCCGGCGGCCTGTCCACATCATCGAGGAGCCGATGGCCGCCGCGATCGGTGCCGATCTCCCGGTGCACGAGCCGAGCGGCAACATGATCGTCGACATCGGCGGGGGTACCACCGAGGTCGCGGTGATCTCGCTCGGCGGCATTGTGGTGGCCCAGAGCGTCCGCGTCGCCGGTGACGAGCTCGACGAGGAAATCGTTGCGTACGTACGGTCGAACTTCGCGCTCGACATCGGCATCAACACCGCAGAGGAGATCAAGGTGCGGATGGCGTCGGCGTGGCCGCTGGCCCAGGAGCTCACGGCGGACGTCGGCGGCCGGGACACAGTGACCGGCCTGCCCCGCACCATCGAGCTCACGAGCGAGAACGTGCGTGAGGCCATCGCCGAGCCGGTGACTGCCATCATTGATTCCGTGAAGTCCACGCTCGACCGAACGCCGCCGGAGCTCGCCGCCGACATCATGGACAGGGGCGTCTGCCTGTCGGGTGGCGGGGCCCTGCTGACCGGTCTCACCCAGCGCATCACGCACGAGACGGGGATGCCCTGCTACGTGGCGCCCGACCCGCTGTACGCGGTGGCCATCGGTTCGGGCCGCGCCCTCGAGAACATCGAGGCGATGCGCGGGATGATGTCCTCACCGGGACTCGACGTCCAGTAGGCAGGTCCCCGTGGCGGGCAGCACCTTCACACGCCGCAGGGCGATCCTGCTTCTCACGCTGACCACGGTGATGCTCGTGACCATGGACCTGCGCGGCAGTGGGACCGTGAACGGCATCCGTTCGCTGTTCGGGACTGTGTTCCGCCCGGTGGAATCCGTCACGCGCGTCGTGGTGCGACCTGTCGAGAACGCGTGGAACGGCATCGTGAATTACGGGGACGTGCTGGAGGAGAACCAGCGGCTGAAGGACCTCGTGGCGTACGGCGAGGGCGCAAAGATCGGTGCGATCGCGAGCGTGCGCGAGGCCCAGGAACTGCTTGCACTGAACGGGCTCCCCACGCTCGCGGGCATCAACTCGTGCTCGGCCCAGGTTGTCGGTGAGTCACCGTCCAATTACGCCCAGACTGTGGAGATCAACCGCGGGAGCGAGTGCGGCATCAAGGTGGGAATGCCGGTCCTCAACGCGGCGGGGCTCATCGGGAAGGTGACGGATGTCTTCAACGGGCGGGCCGTCGTCATGCTCGTCACCGACCCCAGCTACTCGCTTGCCGTGAAGGTGGTGAACACCCCGCCCACGACGACCGTGGTGCCGGGGGCACCGGGCGTCACCGTCGAGACCACGACCACGACCACGACCACAACGACGACGATCCCGCGCACGACGACAACAGGCATCCCGGGATTCGTCCCCGGCGGCACGGTCGCACCGGTACCCACCACGAATCCGTCAGCGGTGACATCGCCGAACGCCACCGTGCAGCAACCCACAGGCACGGGCGACATCAACAAGCCCGGCCAGGCGAACCAGTCCGAGATCACCGTGCCGGCCGGCGCGGACCTCCCGTTGCGCGAGACGGGCGCACTCGAGGGCCGCGGGATCTCGAAGACCCCTGTTGTCCGGTTCATCGAGAACCAGCCCCGCTTCGGTGAGGTGAACCTCGGCTCGCCGGTGGTGACAGCGGGAGGTGCCTCCTCCCTCGCGCCGCCCGACATCGTGGTCGGCACCGTGTCCAGGGTCATCAAGCGCGCGGGGAGTCTCGGCCCGCTCCTCGAGGTGAAGATCTCGGCGAACCTTGATGCCCTGAACTTCGTGCGGGTGATGCTGTACCAGCCGACCACGGAGAAGGTGGGCGCACCGTGATCGACCGTCTTCTCGAGATCTCCCAGAACCGTTACTTCCGATTGTTCCTCGTGGCGCTCGTCGTGCTGTCGCTCCAGACCACGTTGTTCAATGACATGCGCCCGTTCGGTGTCTGCCTGCAGGTGATGCTTCTCCTCGCGGCGAGCGCAGGTCTTGCGCGGGGCTCCGAGACGGGGGCCATCGCCGGGTTCATGGTGGGCCTCATGTATGACATGGTGCTCACGACCCCTCTCGGTGTCGGTGCGGCCGTCTTTGCCGCGGTGGGTTACCTCGCGGGCTACGCACACTCGTTCGTGCACGAGCCCAACTGGTGGTCGCGGATGCTGCTCGCGGCCGGCGCGAGCGCCGCGGGGATGATCCTCATGCCGGTGGCTCTGACGGTCGTCGGCTCCGAGGGTGTGCTCACGGTGGATGTCATTGGCATCGCCTTCGTCGTCGCCGCTTTCAACGCGGTCTTCAGTCTCCCGGTCGAACGGGTCTGTCGCTGGGCGCTCAGCGAGCCCAAGGTGACACGCTGATGGCCCGCGAACGGAACGTCTCGCGACTTGCCGTGCTCGCGACGGTCTCGATGGTGCTCGGCTCGCTGCTCACCGTGAGGCTGTGGTTCCTCCAGGCCGTGGACGCCCGCGGCCTCCAGGAGCGGGTCCAGGAGGTGCGAACGCGGACAGTGAAACTCACTCCGGAGCGGGGCCGCATCTTCGACCTCGAGGGCCGCATCGTCGCCGACAACGAGAGGATTCTCACGATCACGATCGACAGGGGGATCATCGTGCGCCCGCTCGACCGTCAGCAGATGTGGGACAGGCTCTCCGGTGTGCTCAACATGGCCCCGGATGCGCTCGAGGACCGGTTCGTCTCGAAGCGGTACGACCAACTCCAGCCGGTGCCCCTGAAAGAGGACGTGTCGGAGGACCTCGCCACCTTCCTGCGGGAGCGGAGCGAGGACTACCCCGGAGTGGACGTGCGCGAGGACTGGCGCCGCGAGTACCCATACGCGCCGCTCGCCAGCCATGTCATCGGATTCCTCGGTGCGATCCAGGAGAAAGAGCTCGAGTACTACCGGAACCTCAACTACGACCCGGACGCGAGGGTCGGACAGTTCGGCGTGGAGCAGACGTACGAGTCGCTGTTGCGCGGGAAACCCGGTTACGTGAAGTACGAGGTCGACTCACGCGGGCGCATCCTGCGCCTGCTCTCGCGCAAGGAACCTGTCCCCGGCAACGACGTTCAGCTGTCCGTGGACCTCGACATGCAGCAGCACATCGAGCAGGCACTCTGGACGGAGCTGTGGGTCCGCCGGCGCACGGAGGCACCCACGGTTCTCGCATTCGGCGAGCCGGACCCGCGCTACCCCCTGGTGAACTACTACAAGGCTCCGGCGGGCTCGAGTGTCGTCATGAACCATGACACCGGTGAGGTTCTCGCGATGGCGAGCTACCCGAACTTCGACAACAGGTGGTTCAACGCGGGCATCACGTCCGAGAAGTTCAACCAGTTGTTCCCGAAGACCGACGACCCTGACCAGTCGATCCTCGTCAACAGGGCGATCAGCGGGAGGTACAACCTGGGCTCCACCTTCAAGCCCTTTGTCGCGTACGCCGCGCTGAACACCGGACAGCTGCCGGGTGGCGTCGAGTACACATTGCGCGACCCGGGCACCTACAAACTGTCGAGCATCCCCGAGGAACGTTGCCAGCTGAACGTGAAGTGCGTCTTCAAGAACGCGACCTGCGGCAACGGCGCCCCCTGCAAGTACGGCAGGGTGAATGTGGTCGATGCCCTCGCGGTCTCCTCTGACGTCTTCTTCTACAAGATCGGCGAGGAGATCTTCAGCCAGCGCGGCTACCGTCCGGTCCTCGAGGAGCAGGTGCGCCAGTTCGGCTTCGGCTCGCCGACCGAGATCGACCTGCCCTACGAGTTCGTGGGCACCGTCCCGAGCAAGGCCCTCAAGCAGCAGCTGGCGGCGAGCGGTGCCATCGCGAAGGAGGAGGGCAAGGGCTACTACGTCGGGGACAACGTGCAGTTCTCGATCGGCCAGGGGCTGCTCTCGGCCACGCCCCTTCAGCTTGCCGTCGCCTACGGCACGATTGCCAACGGCGGCAAGGTCGTCAAGCCCCGCGTCGTGCGGGCCATCTGGGGTCCGGGCACCCCGAAGGGCAAGTCCGGGCGCGTCAACCTGAAGGAAGGGGTCGTCCTGCAGGACTTCTCGGCACCGCAGATCGTGCGGGACATCAACATGGACGGGGCGGCGCGCGAGGCAATCGTGGAGGGTCTGACCAGGGTCATCACGGGTCCCGGCGTGCGGTCGGACATCTACCACTCGACCACGGGCGAGAAACTCTTCCGCTCCTACCCGAAGCGTGCGCTCCCCATCGCCGGCAAGACGGGTACCGCCCAGGGTGCGGGGAACCTGCCGTGGAACGACTCGTCGGCCTTCGCGGCATTCAGCAAGAACGGGAGAATCCCCTACACGGCGGTCGCGTACCTGGAGAAGGCGGGCTTCGGCAGCCGGGCGGCTGCACCGGTGGTCAAGTGTGCGTTCACCGCGCTCGCAGGCAAGACCACGGTGTCGCCGGCCCTGCCCGCCGACCCGCTCGACGTGAACAGCGTGACCCCTGCCATGGAGCAGCGCCTGAGGAACCCGCTGTGTCTGGTGGGGACCGGGTCGTCGGTGCGTGACTGATGAGTGCCGTGTTCAGGACGCGCAGGCCCGACTCGGGGCTGGGGAACATCAAGCGCGGCTTCGCCGACCCCGGCCGCAACATCGACTGGGTGCTCATGGCCGCCACCGGGGCACTCTCCATCATCGGCTTGTTCCTCATCTTCTCGGCGACGCGGCCGAGGCTCATCAGCAACGGGCTCGACCCGTACCAGTTCGTGCAGCGCCAGGTTGCCTTCTTGATCTTTGCGATCCTCGTGATGGCGGCCGTGATGTGGGTCGACTACGTGCAGCTGCGGGGGAGCGCGCAGGCGCTGTACGCGCTCACGATGTTCCTGCTCGTCATGGTGCTCGTCGTCGGCGGCGTGAAAGGCGGAGCCAGGCTCTCGTTCGACGTCGGTCCGATTGCCGTGCAGCCTTCCGAGATCGCCAAGGTGACCACGCTCCTCATGCTCGCCGGCTTTCTCGCGGACGCGGACACCGCCAAGGTCTCCTACGAACGGCTGATCCAGTCACTCTTCATCGTCGGTGCACCGGCGTTCCTCGTGCTCATCGAGCCGGATCTCGGATCTGCCTCTGTCCTCGTGGCGTGTGCGATGGGTGTGCTCCTCGTCGCCGGCGCGGAACTGAAGTACATCGCCTTCATCACGGCAATGGGTGTCATCTCGGCGGTCGCAGGCGTGCTCTCCGGGGTGGTGAAGACTTACCAACTGCGGCGCATCACGGCGTTCCTCCGGCAGAACTCCGACAGTGCGGACCTCCAGAACCTCGTCACTCAGGTGCGGTTCGCCAAGAGGGCCGTGGCGACCGGGGGATTCTTCGGCCAGGGCTATCTCCAGGGCCCCCTGACGAACGGCCGGTTCATCCCCGTGCAGTCCACCGATTTCGTGTTCTCGGCCCTGGGCGAGCAGTTCGGGATGGTGGGTTGCACCGTGGTGCTCGCTCTTTTCGGGGTGGTGCTCTGGCGGGTGTTCAGGATCGCCCGGATGGCCACCGAACGCCTGGGGACTCTCATCTGCGCTGGGGTCTTCACCATGGTCCTGTGGCAGAGCTTCCAGAACATCGGGATGACCATGGGAATCACTCCGGTCTCGGGAGTTCCCCTGCCGTTCCTGTCGTACGGGGGGTCCCACACGGTCGCCTTCGCAATGATGATCGGGCTTGTCCAGAGCGTCCATATGCGCCGATTCCGGTAGTTGCACAGGTAAAGTTGCCTTGATCGTTCGCGGTGCGGGCGCCTCCACTGGCTGCCCATTCCGCGCATGGCGCGCCTCCCCGGGCGCGACGTGGGAAGGGAACTCTGATGGATAACAACGGCTCCGCGCCCGACTCGGGTGCTGGCACCCCGCAAGGCCGCCCTGTGGACAACGGCTCGACCGGCACCAACGGCAACGCTTCTGGCGGTGGCGGGGCTCCGAAACGGCGCCGTGGCAGCCGTGGCGGCAAGAACCGCAAGAAGCCCGCGGGCCAGCCAGGGGAATCTGTGAACAGTGCCTCCGGCAGGGGTGAGGGTGACTCGGCTCCTGGCCGGGGCCGCAACCCGCAGGAACTCCCGGATCCGCCCCGCGAGGGCCAGGTCTCCGACAGGGGTGCGGCCGAACAATCACTGGTGCGCAGGCCCCAGATCGGGGACACACGTCCTGCCCCCGCCCAGAAGCCGGTGTCACCGGCCCAGAGAGGTGAGAGCTCCGGCAACGACAAGCGGAGGCGTCGCGGGGGCCGCGGACGGTCACGTTCCGGAGGCGGCGGCGGCGGTCAAGGTGACCAGCGGGGCAACGGTGCCCCGCAGCGCAGCCGTGAGGCAACCGAGGCCGAGATCATCGAGAAGCGGCGCGGTCGCGAGCGCGACGGGCGCCCCGTCGGTCGCTACATGATGTGCGTGCAGGTCCGCGACGGTGTCACCCAGGTGGCCGTGCTGGAGGGGCGCAGCCTCATCGAGCACTACGTCAGCCGTCCTGCGGACGACATCAGTCAGATCCACGGCAACATCTACCTCGGCCGCGTGCAGAACGTGCTCCCCGGCATGGAGGCCGCGTTCGTCGACATCGGCAC
The DNA here is from genome assembly GCA_005788205.1 of Actinomycetota bacterium. Classification (GTDB taxonomy): domain Bacteria; phylum Actinomycetota; class Acidimicrobiia; order Acidimicrobiales; family Ilumatobacteraceae; genus UBA2093. The sequence continues at coordinate 9,303 of SXYT01000164.1, forward strand.
CCCGAAGAACGCCGTCCTCTACCGCGGCGACGTCCAGTACGACAAGGAGGACGTCGACACGCCGGCCGGTGACGCCCGCATCGAGCAGATCCTGCACTCCAAGCAGATGATCCTGAGCCAGGTCACGAAGAACCCGATCGGCGCGAAGGGTGCCCGTCTCACCCAGGAGGTCTCGCTGCCGGGCCGGTTCGTGGTGCTCATCCCCAACTCAAAGACCTACGGCATCTCGAAGCGCCTGACGGATGCCGAGCGGCGCCGCCTCCGGGGAATCCTCGACAGAGTGAAGCCCGCCGAGCACGGAGTGATCCTGCGCACCGCAGCGGAACACGCGACGGAGCAGGAACTCACCGCCGACATGTCGCGCTTGCTGGACGAGTGGTCGCGCATCGAGGCAGCACAGAAGAAGTCCAGCGGCCCGACGCTGCTGTACCGCGAGCCCGAGCTCGCCGTGCGCGTGATCCGCGAGGAGTTCAATGCCGACTACCGCGGCGTGATGATCGATGACCTGGCGCTCTACGAGGAGGTCAAGAGCTACATCTCGGACTTCAACCCCGAACTCGCCGACCGTGTCACCTACTACGACCGCGAGGCCGAGGGCCTGTCGCTGTTCGAGCACCAGCACGTGCACGAGCAGCTCCACAAGGCACTCGACCGCAAGGTGTGGCTGCCGTCGGGCGGCTCTCTCATCATCGAGCACACCGAGGCGCTCACCGTCATCGACGTGAACACCGGGAAGAACGTGGGCACGAACAACCTGGAGCAGACCGTCTTCCAGAACAACCTGGAGGCGGCCCAGGAGGTCGCCCACCAGCTGCGCCTCCGCGACATCGGCGGCATCATCGTGATCGACTTCATCGACATGGAGATCAAGGACAACCGCAAGAGGGTGGTGGAGTCATTCCGGCAGGCCCTGGCCCGGGACAAGACCCGCACCCAGGTGTTCGACATCTCTGAGCTGGGTCTCGTGGAGATGACCCGCAAGCGCATCGGGGAGGGGCTCCTCACCTCGTTCGCCGGCCAGTGCCCGGAGTGCCACGGCCGTGGCGTCAACATCGATTTCGGTCTCCTCGACTGACAATTGCCAGAAAAATGGGGTACCGGCAGATTGTCCGGCCCCGTTTCCGAAGATAAGGTTCAAACCCGCTATGTACGCAGTGATCGCATCAGGTGGCAAGCAGGAGAAGGTCGCCCAGGGTCAGCAGATCCGGGTGGAGCTCCTTCATGTCGAGGACGGCTCCGAGGTCTCCCTCACGCCCGTTCTCGTCGTTGACGGCGCCACCGTCCTCTCCACCCCCGACCAACTGAAGGGCGCCACCGTGAAGGGCCGCGTCGTCGGCACGGAAAAGGGCCCGAAGATCAACGGCTTCACCTACAAGCGCCGCACCAACCAGCGCCGCAAGTACGGTCACCGCCAGAAGTACTCCGTCGTCGAGATCACCTCCATCGCGAAAGGCTGACATCAGATGTCAAAGACAAAGGGCGGCGGCTCAACCCGCAACGGCCGTGACTCGAACGCACAGCGCCTCGGCGTCAAGGTGTTCGACGGCACGGCTATCACCGCAGGCACGATCATCATCCGCCAGCGTGGCACCAGGACCCACCCGGGCAAGAACGTCGGCATCGGCAAGGACGACACCCTGTTCGCCCTGGTCGACGGCAGCGTGAAGTTCGGCGAGCGCCGCGGCCGCAAGATCGTGGACGTGGTGCCCGTGGCCTGACGAGGCGCAGATTCGCTCTCGGCGCGCCTTCGGGCGCGCCTTTTGCGTTCCCGGACCGGTGCGGGGCCTCAGCCCGCGGGGAGCGTGTCGATGCCCTGCGGCAGCCGGTCAGCGGAGTAGTCGAGCAGGGTGACGGCCTGGCGGCACGCGAACCTGTCCGTCATCCCGCCCACGTACGCGACTGCGGCGTGCGCGGCCCCTGCGGTGCCGGCATCGAGGGAACCATCGGAGTGCCCCGGCAGAAGGTGCGGCGACGCGACATAGGCATCCACGAGGGCGCGGAGCATGTCGATCACCGCGGCGGCCTGCGCGCGTGATTCGGCACGGTGGTAGATGGACTCGTAGTTGAACCTGCGGAACGCAGCGAGCGCCTCGGCGACGTCGGGCACCATGCCGATGCGCCCGGTGTGCGAGGTGGCGTCGATCATGGCGGTGATGAGGGCACCCAACTGCTCGCGCCTGGTGGTCCCGCACCGTGAGCTGACGACCGAGGGGAGATCGGCCGGGGAGGCGATTCCCGCGTGGACTGCGTCCTCGAAGTCGTGGCAGACGTACGCAATGCGGTCGGCCCAGCTGACCACCTCGCCCTCCGGGGTGCGCGGCGCAGGACGAGACCAACTGTGGTTGCGGATGCCGTCGAGGGTCTCGTGGCACAGGTTGAGCTGCGCGAGCGCGACATCGGCTCCCCAGACGGCGTGGTCGTATCCGCCGTCGATGTACGGGGCGAGTGCGTCCTCGCTGGCGTGTCCGCCGGGGCCGTGGCCGCAGTCGTGGCCGAGTGCGATCGCCTCGGTGAGCGCAACGTTCAGGCGCAGCACCCGCGCGACCGACACCGCGACCTGGGCAACCTCGAGGGCGTGGGTCAGACGGGTCCGCTGGTGATCGTCCGGGAACACGAAGACCTGTGTCTTGCCGGCCAGGCGCCGAAAGGATGCCGCGTGGAGGATCCGGTCGCGGTCGCGCTCGAAGCATGTGCGGTGGGGGTCGGGCTCCTCCGTGACGTCCCGCGAGCCCGCACCAGTGGCGCGCGTGGCAAGCGGGGCCATCTCGCCGTCCGCGGATTGCTCGCGGTCATGGCGGTCGGCGATGTCACGCGTGCCGATGCCGGCCCACGAATCAGCATGGGCGACAGTGACGCCGTCGGCGGAGGGACTGCCCGACATGGTGGAGACCCACGTCTCGCTGCGCTCCGACGGTGCGTCAGGGGAGTCCTCCACGCATGGAATCGTAGGTGAGCGGTGTGTCTGCACCCGGGAGGCTCCCGGAGGCGGTGAAAGACCACGGGTAGCCTTGGCGCGTCCCTATGAGTGCGTTCGTCGACGAATCCCAACTGAACGTGCGCGGAGGAGACGGTGGCGCGGGCTGCGTCAGCTTCCGTCGCGAGGGCCCCGTTGCCATGGGCGGGCCGAACGGAGGTGACGGCGGCAAGGGCGGTGATGTGTGGCTCGTGGCCGACCGCAACGTGGCGTCACTCCTCGCGTTTCGCGACCACCCCCACCGCCGTGCGGGCAACGGTGTGCACGGCAAGGGCAAGGACCTCCACGGCCGCCGGGGAGAGGACATGGAGATCCACGTCCCGGAGGGGACGGTCGCGCGCGACATGTACTCCGGTGACATCCTTGCTGACCTCGTGAACCACGGGGACAGGTGGCTGGCGGCCACAGGGGGGCGCGGTGGGCGCGGAAACGCGAAGTTCCTCAACAACAAGCGCCGCGCCCCGTCGTTCGCCGAGCAGGGCGAGGAGGGGGCCGACAGGTGGCTTGCGCTCGAGCTCAAACTGATGGCTGATGTCGCGTTGGTCGGGTTCCCGAACGCCGGCAAGTCGACCTTCATCAGCACGGTGTCCGCTGCCAAGCCGAAGATCGCCAACTACCCGTTCACCACGCTCGAGCCCCACCTCGGTGTCGTGCGCGTGGACGACGCGACAGAGTTCGTGATGGCGGACATCCCGGGTCTCATCGAAGGTGCCAGCGAGGGCCGTGGGCTCGGACACCAGTTCCTGCGGCACGTGGAACGGGCTCGTGTGCTGTGCTATCTCGTCGACCTCATCGCCATGGACGGCGTGACCCCTGCGCAGCAGTTGAGCATCCTCCAGCACGAGGTCGGCAACTACAGGCCCGAGCTGCTGGAGCGGCCCTTCCTCATCGTCGGCACGAAGACGGACAGCGCCACCCCGGAAGCGATGGAGGCGTGGACCCACGCATCGATGTCGTCCGTCACCAGGCACAACGTCAGTCGCATCGTCGGTGAGCTCGCATCCCTGGTGGCACGCGCGAGGCGCGAGGAGCCCGTCGGTGAGTCCACGGTCATCATGCGGCCGGAGCCATCGCACGCGTGGGTGGAGCAGGTGGGCGAGAACGAGTTCCGCGTCCACGGCAGGGACGCAGAGCGCGTGGTCGCACTGAACGACGTGACATCCCCCGAGGCCCTGAACTACATCGACGACCGTCTGGCCAAGCTGGGGGTGCCGCGGCTCTTGTCCCGCGCGGGGGTGCGCGAGGGCGATGTGGTGTGGATCTCGGAATTCAGTTTCGAATTCGTCCCGGAGATGTGAACCTAGGGCAATGCGTGTCGTCGTCAAGATCGGGAGTTCCTCGCTCACGGATGAGTCCGGTCACCTGCGCCTCGAGGTCATCGACGCCGTGGTCGGCCAGCTCTCGGCCGTCCGGGGGCTCGGTCACGAGGTCATCCTCGTCACCTCGGGTGCGGTCGCGTCCGGCGTCGCGGGTCTTGGTCTCGCCTCGCGACCGGCCGACGTGCTCTCGCTGCAGGCACTCTCGGCTGTCGGCCAGCCGCGGCTGATGGCCGCCTACGGCGCCGCGTTCGCGTCGCACGCTGTCGTCACCGCGCAAGTCCTTCTCGTCCCGCACGATTTCGTGGACAGGCAGCAGTACCTCCATGCGAGAGCGACGCTCGGGAGACTGCTTGAGTACGGGTGCGTGCCCGTCATCAACGAGAACGACGCGATCGCGAACAACTAGATCCGCTACTGCGACAACGACCATCTCGCCGCGCTCGTCGCCCACCTGGTTGCCGCCGACATGCTCGTTCTCCTCACTGACACCGACGGGCTGTTCACGGACGACCCGCGCACCAACCTCTCGGCTCGGCGCGTGGCGCATGTGGCAGCCGACGACCCCCTTCTCCGCGTGACTGCCACGGAAAAGGGCTCTGACCGGGGCAGCGGGGGGATGGCCTCGAAACTGGCGTCAGCGCGCATCGCGTCATGGTCCGGGGTCACAGCGGTGATCGCTGCAGCGACCCGCGACGGGGCCGTGGTGGCTGCGGTGAACGGAGATGACTCGATGGGAACGCGGTTCGAGCCGCATGACAGGAACCTGTCGGCCCGCAAGCTCTGGATTGCCTTTGCTTCCGAGACCGAGGGCACTGTCACGGTGGACGACGGCGCACGGACGGCACTGGTGGGGCGCGGGACGTCTCTCCTTCCTGCGGGGGTCACAGCGTGCGCCGGCTCGTTCGAGAGCGGGGCCACCGTCGAGATAGTCGACGCGGCGGGCGTGGTCGTTGCCCGCGGGATGAGCACGATGTCGTCAGGGCAGGTGACCGCGGCTGCGGGGAAGCGGTCCGCCGACCTCGATCCCTCGTGGCCTGTCGAGGTCATCCACCGCGATGACCTTGTCGTGCTGGTCTAGGTCGTCGTCTAGGCGTCCGCGCCGACGTCGGTCGAGCGCCGCGGCAGCACCGACCTGAGGTCATGCATCTCGGGGACCCGCAGGAGGTACAGACCGACCACGTAGGTCACGAGCCCTGCCATGACCGCGAGGAACAACTCCGCCGACTGGGTGAACCCGGAGCGGGCCTCGAGCACTGCGGGAATCACCCACACCACCAGACCCATGGCGGCCGACACCGAGACCGTCTTGACGGTGATTGAAGCGAGCCGCGTCCATTCGATCGCCCCGTGCTTGGCGTGCAGCACCCACAGGACCATGACCGAGGCAACGACGTACGAGATACCGAAGGCGAGACCGAGGCCGAGCACCTCGTGCCTGTCCACGAGGGTGACGGCAAGCAC
>SXYT01000165.1 GCA_005788205.1 Actinomycetota bacterium
CCGCGTACATGACCCGTGCGACCTACCTCACGTTCTTCGGTGAGCCCCGCGGCGCCGCGGCGGGCGAGCACCATGACGAGCACGGTGATGCACACGGCGACGACGCGCACGCGGTCCACGGCGATGACCACGCCCATGACGCCCATGATGCGCATGATGCTCATGATGCGCACCACGGGCCGCACGAGTCGCCCGCGCTCATCACCGTCCCGCTCGTCATCCTGGCGACACTCGCGATCGGGTCCGGTCTGCTGAATGCCGTGCCCTTCGGGCACAGTTTCGAGCAGTTCACGAAGTGGGTCGAGCCGCGGGTCGAGGTGGTCAGCCCCACCGGGCTTGCGACCGTCGTCGGCGGCCCGGGTTCCTCCCGTATCGCCGCGGAGGAGTCCTCCGGGGAGGACGGCGGCTACCACGACTCGCCGTGCGGTACCGAGACCCCGAAGGACGGAATCTGCGTTGCGCCACAGCTCAGCCACGCCAAGTTCAAGTGGTCGAAAGCTGCGCTGTCGATGTTCATCGTGCTGCTCGGCATGGTCACCAGTTGGGTGCTGTGCGTCCAGCTCTACGGGCGGAAGAACAAGGCACTCGTGGGTCTCACGGAGCGGAACGCGCTGCTCGGCAGGGGCTACCGCTTCCTCGTCAACAAGTACTACCTGGATGCCCTCTATGAGAACGTGATCGTGCGCGGCATCGCCCACCCGGTCTCGGCCGCTGCCTACTGGGTCAACCAGAACATCCTCGACGGCGCCGTCAACGGTGCCGGGAACACGACGCGCAAGGTGTCAGGCTGGGTCTACCGCAACCTGGACCAGCGTGTGGTGGACGGCGCCGTCAACGCGTCAGGTGAGGCCGCCCGCGGCCTCGGCGGGTTCCTGCGTCCTGTCCAGTCCGGAAAAGTCAATCAGTACGGAGCACTGCTGTTCGGCACTGCCGCCATCGGTGCACTCGTACTCGTCATCATCAATACCTGAGGGAGCAATTCAGCATGGAAGTCCTGAGCGACCACAACTGGGTGCTGTCAGTCGGCACGTTCCTGCCGCTTGTCGGCGTTCTCATCATGCTCTTCATCCCGAAGGGCGAGGAGGCGCTGACCAAGGCGGTGGGTCTCGGCACGGCAGTCGCCACGCTCGCCGTGGGCATCTTCACCATGGTGCAGTTCGACTACGGCAAGGCCGGCGAGATGCAGTTCGTCGCCGAGCACGACTGGATCTCGGTCATCAAGTCCTCGTACTACATCGGTGTCGACGGCATCAGCCTGCCGCTCTACTTCCTCTCCATGGTGATCACGGTGCTGGTGATGATTTATTCCTGGGACCACGTGCCGTCACCGGGCAACCCGAAGGCTTTCTTCAGTCTCATGCTCGTGCTGCAGACCGGCATGGCGGGCACCTTCATTGCGCGTGACCTGATCCTGTTCTTCGTGTTCTTCGAGCTGGTCCTGTTGCCGATGTACTTCATGATCGGTGTCTGGGGCGGCGAGAACCGCCAGTACGCGTCGCTGAAGTTCTTCCTCTACACGATGTTCGGTTCGGCGCTCATGCTGGTCGCGTTCCTCGCCCTGTTCTTCAAGACCGGCGCGGAGTCGTTCTCCATCCCGTACCTGGTGGAGAACGGCGGTGCGATCGCGAAGAACATCCAGGTCTGGATCTTCGCGGGCATGTTCGTCGGCTTCGCTGTGAAGGTGCCGATGTTCCCGTTCCACACGTGGCTGCCCGACGCCCACACCCAGGCGCCCACGCAGGGCTCGGTCATCCTGGCCGCCATCCTGCTGAAGCTCGGCACGTACGGCTTCGTCCGCATCGCCATCCCGATCCTGCCCGATGCGGCAAAGGAGTGGGCACCTTGGATCGGCCTGCTCTCGGTGATCGGGATCATCTACGGTGCGCTCGGCTGCCTCGCCCAGACCGACATGAAGCGCCTCATCGCCTTCTCCTCCGTCGCGCACATGGGCTTCGTGATGCTCGGCATCTCCACTCTCACCCCGTTCGGCCTCAACGCGGCGATGTTCGGGATGGTCGCTCACGGTCTCATCACGGGCATGTTGTTCTTCGTGGCCGGGTCGGTGAAGGAGCGGTACCACACCCTCGAGATCAAGCGTCTCTCGGGCATGCTCAAGCAGGTGCCGCGACTCGGCTGGATCCTCGGTTTCTGTGCCATGGCATCACTCGGCCTGCCCGGTCTGGCGGGGTTCTGGGGCGAGTTCCCGGCGATCCTCTCGGCGTACCAGCCTGCCGAGGGCCTGCCGGTCGAGACCTTCCGCACCTACATGGTCATCGCTGCCCTCGGCACGGTGCTGGCGGCCGGCTACCTGCTGTGGCTCTACCAGCGCACCGCGTTCGGCGAGCCGACAGCGGAGTTCGCGCCCGGCCACGGCCACGACGAGGACATCCACGACGTGAGCACCTTCGAGTGGATCGCGTGGACGCCGTTGCTGGTTGCCATCGTGGTGTTCGGCGTCTACCCACAGCTCATGTTCAAGGTTCTCGACCCCGCGGTCAACGTGACCCTGAAGGCGTTCGGGGGCTGATCACGTGCTGAACGCACTCGCCGCCTCCGAATGGACGGCACCCGTCATCGACTACCACGCGATCGCGCCCGAGGTCGTCCTCGCCGGCGGTCTCGTGCTGCTCCTGCTGCTGGACCTTTTCCTGAGCGACGCGAAGAAGTGGGTCCTCACGCCGGTCGCCGGCTTCACCCTGCTCGGTGCGTTCATCCCCGTCCTCACGGTTGCCCTCAACACTGACGGCGCCAGGTCCATGCTGGACGGCCGCTACGTCGTCGACGACTTCAGCCTGGTCCTGAAGGCCCTGTTCCTGCTCGCCGGTTACGTGGTGGTGCTCATCTCGGCCGACCACATCCGCGAGGGCAACTACTACGAGGGCGAGTACTGGTTCCTGCTCCTCACCAGCATCCTCGGCATGGTGATGATGGCGAGCAGCCGCGACCTCGTCTCCATCTTCGTGTCGCTCGAGTTCCTCTCGATCCCCGCGTACATGCTGGCGGCCTGGAAGAAGCGCGACCCGAAGAGCAACGAGGCCGGCATCAAGTACTACCTGCTGGGTGTCTTCGCATCAGCCGTGATGCTCTACGGCATGTCGCTGCTGTACGGCATCGCCGGGTCCACCAAGCTCGTCGACATCGGCTCGGCACTGGGGGAGAACCTCACGTCGATCCGCGCGCTGGCGGTGCTCTTCGTGGTGATCGGTTTTGCCTTCAAGGTCTCGGCCGTGCCGTTCCACACCTGGGCACCCGACACCTACGAGGGTGCGCCCACTCCCGTGACCGCATTCCTGTCGGTCGCCTCAAAGGCCGCCGGCTTCGTCGCGCTCGTCACCGTGGTGTTCGTGGGGTTCCCCGGCAGCCACGAGGTCTGGCAGCCGGTGTTCTGGATCCTCTCGGCGCTCACCATGACTGTCGGCAACGTGATGGCGCTGCGCCAGTCGAACATCGTGCGCATGCTCGCCTACTCGTCCGTCGCCCAGGGCGGCTTCATCCTCATGCCCCTCGCCGTCGCAGGCATCGAGGGTGTCCAGCAGGCGGCCCTGCGCTCCGTGGTGACGTACCTGCTGCTGTACGCGGCCACCAACCTCGGTGTGTTCGGGATCATCATCGCTGTCGCCCGCAAGACGCGCAGTGGTGAGATCTCCAGCTACGGAGGCCTGTTCGGGTACGCACCCGGCCTCACCGTGCTCATGACGATCTTCATGGCCTCGCTCGCCGGCATCCCGCCTCTCGGCGGCTGGTTCGGCAAGTTCACCGCGTTCCAGGCACTCATCTCCGCCGGCACCAACTGGAGCTATGCGCTCGCCGTCATCGGGGCCGTCAACTCCGTGGTCGCGTTCGGCTACTACGGCGGAATCCTGCGCGAGATGTGGATGAAGCCCGCACCGCTCGGTGACACTTCGCCCGTGACGGTGCCGTCGGCCATCGGTGTCGCCCTCGCCATCACCGGCGGCTCCACCCTCGTGCTCGGCGTCCTGCCCGGGCTCGTCCTCCACTTCGGTGACCTCGCCGGTCTCACCGGTGCCCTCGGCGGCTGACGACCTGCGCGCCGCGATCGCGGCGGCCGGCGGGGGGATCCCCTTCTCCCGCTTCATGGACATCGCCCTCTACGGCGGGCACGGCTTCTACGTGTCCGGCGGCAGCGCGGGCCGTCGCGGTGACTTCATCACGTCGCCCGAGGTCGGTCCGCTCTTCGGGACGGTGCTCGCCGGGTGGATCGACGCGGAATGGGAGCGTCTCGGCCGCCCCGGGGAGTTCACGGTGGTGGAGGCGGGAGCCGGGCCCGGCACGCTCGCGCGGTCGGTGCTCGCCGCGGCACCCCGGTGCTCGGGTGCGCTGCGGTACGTGGCGGTGGAGACCTCCGCGGCGCAGCGGGAGCGTCACCCGGAGGGCATCGAGTCCGTCGCCACGATGCCGGTGCGCGTGGACCACGGCGTCATCATCGCGAACGAACTGCTCGACAACCTGCCGTTCTCGCTGTGGGTGCACGACGAGGGCTGGCGCGAGGCACACGTGACGGTCTCCGGCGACGGATTCGCCGAGGTGCTGCGCGCCGGTGAGCCTCCGTTCCCGCTGAAGCCTGGTGCACCGCACGGTGCGCGCGTCCCCGTGCAGACCGCCGCGGCCGGGTGGCTCCGCGACGCGCTCGGCTCGCTCGCGCACGGGTCTGTGCTGGTGCTCGACTACTGCACTGCGCGCACCGTGGAGGCGGCGGCGATGCCGTGGCGGGAGTGGTTGCGCACGTACGCCGGCCACGGGCGCGGCGGCCACTACCTGAGGAACCCCGGCACCCAGGACATCACGGCCCAGGTGATGGTCGACCAGCTCGCCGCCGTGCGCGAGCCTGATGCCGTGCGCAGCCAGTCCCAGTTCCTCCAGCGCTGGGGGATCGACGACCTGGTCTCCGAGGGCATCCGCGTGTGGCGCGAGAACGCCGCCGCACCCACCCTCGCGGCGATGAGGATGCGCAGCCGCGTGAGCGAGTCTGAGGCGCTGCTCGACCCCTCGGGGCTCGGTGCCTTCACCGTTCTCGAGTGGCGCACCGGCTGACCGGTCCCGTCAGGGAAGGCTGACCGTCGTCAGGTCCGGCGCCGTGAACGGTGCCGTGCCGGCGGGGCGTGTCATGCCGGCGGCG
>SXYT01000033.1 GCA_005788205.1 Actinomycetota bacterium
CACGACCGACGGCAAGCCCGCCACTCTCGCGGTGGGCATCAACGTGGGTGAGTGGAAGAAAGAGTCCTCGTTGACGGTGTGGCTGATCGTGCTGCCGATCGTGGCGGCTGTCGCGGGGGCGTTGGTGCTGCCCGCCACCCGTCGCCGGCGACGAGCGGCCGACTGACTACTGCTTGCCCATCTCCGAGCCGTGGTGGACCTTCGCGTCCGGGCCGACCTCCGGCGACAGCAGTTCCACGTCGATCCACTTGATCGCGCCGGTGAACCGGAACGGCGAGCTGTAGGACGGTGACACGGGGGCGCCGTGGTCGCAGCCCACGTCCATCCCGTTGAACGGCATCCACCCGCGGATCATGCGGGGCACCTCCACGCGGCCGACCTCCCTGCCGTCGAGCGAGAGCCTGCCCTCTCCGCCGGTGCGGGTGGTCTTCGTGAACTCCCACACCAGCACGTGGTCGCCCGGCGTGAGGTCCGCATCGGCGCGGATCTCGTGGGGTTCCATCGGGAAGTGGTAGCGGAAGCAGACCTGGCCGTCCTGCAGGAACATCGAGTAACCGGCCCAGATGTCGCCGTCCTTGATGAGCACGCCCTCGCAGCCGCCTGCGGGCACCGTGAAGTGCGCGGAGATGCGGTGGCTGGTGTTCATCAACTGCGGTGCGTTGTCTGAGGGCACGCGCTCCAGACCCGGCCACAGACGGAACGAGCGCTTGGGCGGGCGCTTGTTGATGGCGCCGATGCCGTCGGACATCGGGAGCACCTTGTACTTGGCCGCCTCCTCCCACCAGGTCTCCACTAACTCGTCGACCTTCGCCGGCATCGCGGCGGCGAGGTCGTTCGACTCCGAGAAGTCGTTGTTCAGGTCGTACAGCTCCCACACGTCCTCGCTGAGCGGGGTGCGGAACTTGTGGCGCGTGACAGCCTTCCACCCGTCCACCACGATGCCGCGGTGGCCGATCATCTCGAAGTGCTGCACCTTCTTGCGGGTCGGCTGCGACGGGTCGCGCAGCGCGTAGGCCATCGACGTGCCGTGCATGGGCATCTGCGGGATGCCGTTCACAGACCCGGGCATCTGCGCGCCGATCAGCTCCAGCAACGTGGGTGCAATGTCGCTCACGTGGTGGAACTGCGTGCGCACGCCGCCCGCGAGCGACGTGTCCAGCCCCGCAGGCCAGTGGATGACGAACGGGTCGCGCACGCCGCCGCCGTGGGTGTTCTGCTTGTAGAACTTGCACGGCGTGTTGCCGGCCATGGCCCAGCCGAGCGGGTAGTTGTTGAACCACTGGGTCTCGCCGATCTCGTCGATGATCGCCCGCGTCTCGCCGATGGACATGTCGACGCGCTCGAAGTAGCGGCCCTGGTTCATGGTGCCGTCAAGGCCGCCCTCCTGGCTGGCGCCGTTGTCGCTCATCACGATGAACACCGTGTTCTCGAACTGGCCGGTGCGCTCGAGCGTGGACACGAACCGCCCGATGGCCTCGTCCGTGTGCGTGATCATCGCCGCGAACGCGGCCTGGTAGCGCACGTGCACGTACTTCTCGTCCTCGCTCAGCTCGTCCCACGCGCGCACGCCCGGGTTGCGCGGGGGGAGCACGGTGGACTCCGGCACGATCCCCATCGCCTTCTGGCGGGTGATGCGCTCCTCGCGCGTCACGTCCCAGCCCTTCTCGAACACGGGGATGTACTCGGCAATGCGCTCCTTCGTGACGTGGTGCGGCGAGTGGCCGGCACCGAACGCCATGTAGAGGAAGAAGGGCTTCTCGGGTGCCAGGCTCTTCTGTGCCGACACCCAGGACGACGCGTGGTCAACGATGTCGTCGGTGAGGTGGTAGCCCTCGTGGTCCGGGCGCTGCACGTGGCGGTTGTCCTCGGTGAGGAACGGGTCCCACTGGTTCATCGCGCCGTCCATGAACCCGTAGTAGCGGTCGAATCCGCGCTGGGTCGGCCAGTGGTCGTACGGGCCGGCGGGTCCGATGTGGTGCATGGGGGTCAGGTGCCACTTGCCGACGGCGTAGTTGTTGAACCCGAACGGGCGCAGCACCTCGGGGAGCGTCGCGGTCTCCTTGGAGACCTTGCCGCGGTAGCCGTCGAAGCCGTAGTCGTAGTTCGCGAGCGACCCCATGCCCACTGCGTGGTGGTTGCGGCCCGTCAGCAGCGAGGCGCGGGTGGGGGAGCACAGGCTGGTGGTGTGGAAGTTGGTGAATCGCAGCCCGCCGGCCGCCAGTCTGTCGATGTTCGGGGTGCGGATCTCGCTGCCGTAGCACCCGAAGTCGGCGAAGCCGGTGTCGTCGAACACCACCAGGACGATGTTCGGGGTGCCCGCCGGGGCCGCGGCCTCGGGCGGGTAGACCGGCGTGTTCTCGCTCATGGTCGCGCCGGGTCGGATCTTCTCTGCCATGTCGTGTCCCCTCGTTCAGTCCTGCAACTGAGTGCCCCTGCGCCACGGAAAGTGACCGCAACAGCGCAGGAGCCGACAGTAGCAACGCCCCCCGAACCATGACACACCCAGGTGAGAGAATGGACTTGGAGGGAGATTTCTCTGCCCCCGCACCCGGGTCTTTCGTGTCCCCACACCCCGTAGGGGTGTGTCATGGTTGTTTGGGTAGAGAAGTCGCAAAGGTCGTTGCAATTCGTTGCATCACCTGCCACACTCAGTGTCCCCCTGGTGGGACTCGGTCGCTGTCGGCGGCCCCTATTGCGTGAAGGAGAGCAGATGCCCGAGACACGGCAAGACCAACTTCGATCCGCGATCTGACCCGGCGACTTTCGTTTCGCCGGGCTGAGGTCCGGATTGTTCTTGATCACAACACAACTGCCGTACATCTCACACAAGGAGCATCTGCATGTCCCGTCCCATCCACAACCCCTCGGGTGACCCGTCCCAGCACGGGTACTCGTTCGACTCCGTCGCCGACTCGCTCGACGCACTGGAGTACCGCATCCGCCACGCCGAACCGGTCGTGCGCGACTTCAACCGCCAGCTCACCGACCTCATCGGCCAGTGCCCGAACACGGCCTGCGGCAACTGGGTCACGCTGGACGACCAGCTGAACGTCACCGTGCACGTCGACTTCGCCGACATGTTGCGCCTCGCCACCGCGTTCCAGCGCATCGGCCGTGAGCTCGACTTCGCCGAGCTGCGCCGCATGCTGCCGTCCCGCAAGGAGTCGGCCACCTACGTGTACGGCGACCTCTTCTCCGAGGAGGCGTCGCACCCGGCGCACCTGCCGACCGGCGCACAGGCCACCGGCATCAACCAGCAGAAGGGGGACAAGTGATGGAACCGACCACGCCGCACCCCGCTTCCACCGGCTGGACCCTGCGTCTCACCACGCTGGAACTCACCCGCATCTTCGACATGTCGCGTGCCATCAACCCGGGGGATGACTCCGAGGAGCACGTGACCGTCGGTCTCGTCGGGCCCGCCACTCGCCGCTGGGTCATCGAGGGCGCCTTCACCCTCGGCTGGATCGAGACGGCCGGCGGCCAGACCGACCCCGAGGAGGCAGTCGCCATCCCGCGGTTCGTGCTGCGCTCGGCGCTCGCGATGGCAGAAGAGATGGGCGAGGTGTTCCTGTACCAGCAGGAGACCCTCGGCACCTTCGCGCTCTACTCGGGTGACGAGTGGCTGTTCGCGGACGGGTTCGCCTCGGCCCCGTTCGAGCCCTCGGTGGACACAGAGTTCGACCCGGGCAGCGGCACGTGGGTGTCCGCCACGCTGCCCGTCATCTCCGCACGCCGCATGACCACCTCGTACGAGAACAACATCCACATGATCGAGCCCGACGGTCGTCTGCAGCCGTACATGACGCTCGCGGTCGGCAAGCCGGCCGGGCGCCTGCGCTGGACGTCTGCATGGGACCGCTGGGACATGCCAACGGTCTCCGGCGAGACCACCGCGGACACGAAGGGCCAGGGGATGATCGCACTGTGGCCGGTCGGCATGCTGCGCATGATCGGGCACATCCCGCAGCGCGGCGACGTGACGGTCTCGTGGGATGACTCCACGGAGCCGTACGTGTGGGTCACCGGCGACGACTGGGGCATCCGCTGCGTGGTGGGCGAGGAGATGTCGCACCGCTACGTCGCACCGCTCAGCAGTGCCCTCTCGGAGGCACAGTTCGAGCTGGACGACTATGAGGGGCCGCTGCCGAACCCGCTCGTCTACTCCCGCGGCACCATGAGGCTCACGGTCAACACCATCAACCAGGGCGACGGCGACTACTTCAGGTTCGCAACCTGCGTGGCGTCCGACGTGCCCCAGGGCCGCACGGTGCAGCGCGAGCTGAACGCACTGAACGACAAGTTCCTCGGCGCCAAGGTGCTGCTGTCGGGGGGCAACGTGTTCCTCGTGGTCGACATCCCGGCCACGCCGGACGAGTCACTCATCACCGCTGCGCTCGAGACGGTCGACACGTACCGCAAGCGCTGCGAGGGTTTCGACGCGATCCTGCCGCTGTTCGAGGACGTCGAGGACGACGCCGCACCGGACACCCGGCACGACTGAGGCCCGGCCCGGCGCGTGTGGCCGTTCCCCCGTGGCGTAGCCTCGCCACGGGGGAACAACCATGACCACACCGATCTACGTCCTCGGCGGCCACCAGACCGACTTTGCCCGCGCGTGGGCCCGCGATGGCCTCGACGTGAGCGACATGATGCGCGAGGCGATAGAGGCCGCGCTCCTCGACGCGCAGGTCGACGTCGCCGACATCGACACCGTCCATGTCGGCAACGCCTTCAGCGAGCTGCAGCGTCAGCAGGGTCACCTGGGCGCGGTGGCGTCCCAGGTGGTGCCGGGCCTGTGGGGCAAGCCCGCGATGCGCCATGAGGGCGCGTGCGCGTCGTCGTCGCTCGCGGTGCTCACGGCGATGGCAGAGATCGAGGCGGGTCGCTACGACGTCGCGCTCGTGGTGGGCGTGGAGGAGCAGAAGGCGATCCCGGGGGACCAGTCGTCAATCAACCAGAACGCCGCGTCGTGGCAGGGGCACGAGGGCATCTCGTGCACGTTCATGTGGCCCGCCGTCTTCGGGATGCTCGGCGAGGAGTACGCGTACCGCTACGGCCTGGACCGGCGCCACCTGAACAGGATCAGCGAGATCAACTACGGCAACGCCAAGTCGAACCCGCTCGCCCAGACGCGCGCGTGGCAGTTCACCGACCTCAGTTTCACCGACGACGACGTGGCGAACCCGGTGATCGAGCCGGGCACGAGGCGCCAGGACTGCGGCCAGATCACCGACGGGGCGGCCGCGCTCGTGCTCTGCTCCGCCCGCTACATGGAGAGCCATGCGGCGCGCACCGGGCGCCGCGCCTCTGCCACCGCCCAGATCCTGGGTTGGGGGCACCGCAACGCCGGCATCAAGTTCACCGACAAGCTGGAGCGCAGCAAGAACGACCGGTTCGTGTTTCCCCACGTGCACGACGCGATCACGGATGCGTTCCGCCGTGCCTCTGTGGCGGACGTGATGCATCTGGACGGCATCGAGACCCACGACTGCTTCACGACCACCGAGTACATGGCGATCGATCACTTCGGGATCACCGCCCCGGGCGAGTCGTGGAAGGCGATCGAGAGCGGGTTGATCGAGCGCGGCGGCGCGCTGCCCGTGAACCCGAGCGGCGGACTGATCGGCGGCGGTCACCCCGTGGGCGCCACCGGTGCGCGCATGCTGTTCGATGCGGTGAGACAGGTCGAGGGACGTGCCGGTGACATCCAGGTCGACGGTGCGCGCACATTCGCCACGCTCAACATCGGCGGGTCGCTGTCCACAGTGGCCAGCTTCGTGGTGGGCGTGCGCGACTGACAGCCGCGGCGCCGGGTCGCCCGGACGCTATGCCGCGGCGCGGCGTGCCGCGACCGCGCGCCAGCCGAGCATGGTGGCAGCGAGGAACAGGGTGGCCACGATCACGAACGGGAGCGCCGTGCCGCGGTCGAAGGCGAAGCTGCGCAGCACCATCCCCATGAGGACGGTGTAGCCGAGAACCACCCACTTGTTCGGCAGGGGCTTCGGGCCGCCCTTCTGCAGGAGTGGTGCCACGTGGGCGAGGCCGCCCGCGATCCAGAACGGCGCGCCGACGTAGAGCACGCCGCCCACGCCTGTGTCCGTGTCGTGGTTCCTCGTGCCGATGACGACGAGCGCGAGCACGCACAGTGCGTCGAACAGGAACGCGGTGATGCGCTGCTTCGTCACTGCGCGCCGGGGCTAGATCTCGTCGTAGTACTCGCGGCCGAGATGGGTGATCGTGTCCTCGCCCATCATCCAGCGCAGCGTGTTCTTCAGTTTGGTCAACTGGATGAAGAGGTCGTGCTCCGGGTAGAGACCGGGCGCCACCTGCGGGCTCTTGTAGTAGAAGCTCAGCCACTCCTGGATGCCGCCGAGGCCGGCGCGCTGGGCGAGGTCCGAGTAGAGCACAAGATCGAGCGCGAGCGGCGCGGCGAGGATGGAGTCACGGCAGAGGAAGTTGACCTTGATCTGCATCTCGTAGCCCATCCACCCGAAGATGTCGATGTTGTCCCAGCCCTCCTTGTTGTCACCGCGGGGCGGGTAGTAGTTGATCTGCACCTTGTGGAAGATGTTGCCGTAGAGATCCGGGTTCTTCGCCGGCTCGAGGATGTCCTCCAGCACGCCGAGCTTCGACTCTTCCTTCGTCTTGAAGTTCTCCGGGGCGTCAAGCACCTCGCCGTCGCGGTTGCCGAGGATGTTCGTGGAGTACCAGCCGGACACACCCAGCTGGCGGGCCTTCACCATGGGGGCGAGCACCGTCTTCATGAGGGTCTGGCCGGTCTTGAAGTCCTTGCCCGAGATCGGCACGTTGTTCTTCACGGACAGCTCGCGCAGGACGGGCGTGTCGACGGCCAGGTTCGGGGACCCGTTCGCGAACGGCACCCCCTCCAGGATCGCCGCGTACGCGTACAGCATCGCGGGGGAGACTGTCTCGTCATTCGCGTCGATCGCGGCCTCGAGCGTCTCGACGGACTGGTGCGCCGGGCCGGGCTCGATGAAGATCTCGGTGCTCGCGCACCAGATCATGACCAGGCGGTCGACCTTCTTCTCGTCGCGGAACGCGTTGATGTCGGCCCGGATCGCGTTCAGCATGTCGCGCTTGTTGCCTGGTTTCACGTGCTCACCGGTCAGGTTGCGGGCGTACTTTCGCTCGAAGGCCGCCTTCATGGGGCGGATGTCGCGGAGGACATCGCTGATCGCCTCGATGTGCTTGCCCTGCTCCAGCACCCCTGCGCGGGACGCGGCCACGTAGGCGTCGTCCGGGAACACGTCCCAGGCGCCCCAGACGATGTCCTCCAGGCGGGCGAGCGGCACGAAATCCTTGATGAGGCGGGTGTCGCCGTCGGTGCGCTTGCCGATGCGGATCGTGCCCATCTGGGTCATGGAGCCGAAAGGCAGGCCCGAACCGCGCTTCGTGAGTTCCACGCCGGCGATGAGTGTGGTCGCCACGGCGCCGAGACCAACGGTGAGGACGCCTAGCTTGCCCTCTGCTGGGGCGATGGTACGGGGTTCAGACATGTCGTTGAGGCTATGCGAACAGGCCCCGGCAACCCGACACCTGCGGTGGAAGTCCGCGCGGGGACGTCGTTTTCACGCAGTCGCGGCGATGAAAGCGTTCATCACGGTTGCGATCTCGTCCCCTTTGTCCTCCTGCAGGAAGTGCCCGCCGCCCTCGATCGTCACGTGGGGCTGGCCCTTCGCGCCGGGCACCTTCTCCTGGAACATCCTGTCGCCGCCCGCGGTGATCGGGTCGCCGTCGCTGAAGGTGGTGAGGAGCGGCTTCGTCCATGAGCCGAGCACATCCCACGCTGCGCGGTTCGCCGCGCCTGACGGGTCGTCGGGGGCCGTGGGCACCAGCGAGGGGAAGATGCGCGAGCCGGCCTTGTGGACCTCCTCGGGGAACGGTGCGTCGTACGCGGCGACGACCGCGGGGTCGAGAGGCTTCGACGCGCATGCCGCCTCCACCATCTTGCCGATGTTCCATTCCTTCGCTGTCTGGCTGTACCTCTGCCATGCCATGAACGCATCGCCCGGCGGGCGTTCGCCCGTGGGGAGGCCGGTGTTGCCCACCACGATGCGCGAGAAGCGGTCCGGGTTCGCGGTCACCATGCGCAGCCCCACGAGACCGCCCCAGTCCTGCCCGAAGAACGTCATCGGCCCGAAGTCGTGCTGCGACAGCCACTCGTTCATCCATGTCACGAACCGTTCGTAGGTGTAGTCGGACATCTGCGTCGGCTTGTCGCTGCGGCCGAACCCGGGAAGGTCCGGCACGATCACGCGGTGCCCCGCGGAAACGAACACGGGCACCATGTGGCGGTAGAGGTAACCCCAGCTGGGCTCGCCGTGGAGGAGCAGCAGGGTCTCGGCGGCATCGGCCGGCCCCTCGTCGATGTGGTGGATGCGGATGCGCGCGCCGCTGCCGTCGGCGGCGTTCACCTCCGTGTAGCGGGGGGCGAACGGCCAGCCCGGCAGGTTGGCGAAACGGTCATCGGGGGTGCGGACGATCTCCATGTCCTGA
>SXYT01000166.1 GCA_005788205.1 Actinomycetota bacterium
ATCGCCTACGAGCGCCTGGTGACGGGCATCCACAACGAGGCCACGATCGAGAACTACCGCACCATGGGCCGCCGTCTCGGCAGGCTCCTCTACGAGGGTCGCTGGTTCGACCCGCAGAGCCTCATGCTGCGCGAGCCGCTGATGCGCTGGGTCGGCACCGCCGTGACCGGCTCGGTCACGCTGAGGCTGCGGCGCGGCGACGACTACAGCATCCTCGACACGCAGAGCCCCAACCTCACGTACGCACCGGAGCGGCGCAGCATGGAACGGGGCGAGGACGCCGCCTTCGGCCCGCTCGACAGGATCGGCCAATTGACCATGCGCAACCTCGACATTGACGACAGCAGGGCGAAGCTGGAGGTCTACCGTCAGGCCGGCACGCTGACGGGCGGCAACCTGCTCGCCATCGACGACAACCGCTGACACAACCCAGCGATGAGCGCCGCGCGGCGCGGCATCTCCGCCAGCACCACGTGCTCGTCCGCAGAGTGCGCCCCGCCGCCGACAGCTCCGAGTCCGTCGAGGGTCTGCACCCCGGCAGCCGCCGTGAAATTGCCGTCGCTGCCGCCGCCCACCACCACGCCGTCGAGGGCACCGATGCCCGCCGCACCGGCGGTCTCGAGCGCGAACGACATCAGCAGTGACGCCGCTGATTCGTGCATCGGAGGCCTGCCGATGCCGCCCAGCACCTCGATCACGGTCCCGGGAACGGAGCCGCGCAGCGACGCCATCGCCTCCTCCACCCTGGGCTTTTCCTCCGGGACCGCCACACGGACATCCACGAAGCACGAGGCGAACTCGGGGACCACGTTGTCGGCGGTGCCGGCGGATGCCACGGTGGGCGTGACGGTCGTGCCCCGCGCGGGGTCGGCGATCGCGACTATCTGGGGGATCAGACCGGCGAGCTCGACGAGCGAGTTGATCCCCTTCTCGGGCTCGAGCCCCGCGTGGGATGCCCGTCCGTGCACCCGCACCTCGAACGTCCCGGTGCCCTTCCTGCCGGTCTTCAGCGCACCGCCGTCGGCGCTCGGCTCGAGCACGAGGACCGCGCCGCACGCGAGCGCTCTCTCCTCGAGCAACGCGCGGGAGTCCCGCGAGCCGGTCTCTTCGTCCGCGGAGAGGAGGATCTCGACGTGCGAACGATCCTCCAGCGCGGCGACGGCGTGCAGCGCCTGGATGATCCCTGCCTTCATGTCGAACACGCCCGGCCCCCTCGCGGTGCCGTCACTGACCGCGAACGGGCGCGAGGCAAGGGTGCCTGCGGGATGAACGGTGTCGTGGTGGCCGAGGATGAGGACCCTCGGGTCGCCCCCGCCGCGCCAGTGCAGGTGCGGACCGACGGGAGAGTCGACCAGTTCGGGTGCCGACCCGAGCAGGCGGACCATCAGCCCGGCGAGGAGCCTCGCGTGGACCGTGAGCCTGTCGACGTCGCGCGACGGAGACTCTGCGGACACGAGCGTGCGGAGGTCCTCCGTCATCGCGTCCAGGTCGAAGCGGTCGGCGGGGATCATGGGATGAATCGTGCCACGGATCAGCGCCCGAAGACTGTCTCAATCGACGTGCCGGCGGCGACAAGGAGTTCCTGACGGGGGGCGACGCCCAGACCCGGGCCCTCCGGCACCGCGATGTGCCCGTCCACCAGCACGAAGGGAACCGTGACGTCACCCAGGAAGTACCTGTCGCTCGCGGAGAGGTCGGGGGTGTGTGTGCATGCGGGATGGGTGGCGAGCGCCAGGCAGCCCGCACGGCCGATCCCCGACTCGAGCATTCCCCCGATCCAGGCCCCGATTCCGTTCTTCGCGCACAGCGCGAGAATCGCCACGGCCGAGTGGAACCCGCCCACGCGCGACGGCTTCACGTTGATGACGGAGCATGCACCGGCAGAGATCGCCTCAACGGCCGCGGCAAAGTCAGGGACGGACTCGTCGAGGCACACCGGCGTGGAGATCGTCCGCGCGAGGGCGGCGTGGGCGCGTATCTCGCGGGGGCCGAACGGCTGCTCCAGCAGGCCCACCCCGAACCCGTCGAGGAACGCGAGGCGCCCGGGTTCCGAGGGGTCGTACGCTCCGTTCGCGTCCACGTGCAGCTCCACGGCCGGCGGGAGCGCGGCACGGACCTCGCGCACGGTGTCGACATCAGTGCCGGGCACGATCTTCACCTTCACGCGCGTGTAGCCCTCCGCGGCGCGGGCGACGCACTGCGCCACGGTGTCGTCGATCTCGTCGTGCAGGCCGACGACAACGCCGACCCTCACGTTGCCCGCGGAACCTCCGAGTGCCTTGGCAAGCGACACACCGCGCTGCCTGGCCTCCACGTCGGCGAGGGCGGACGTGAACGCATGCGCTGCCATCGGCATCGAGGCGAGCGCCATGTCCTCTGCCTCGAGCTCGTCGTCGTCCAGTTCGTCACGGTCGGCGGTGAGTGCGGGGACGACGACGTCCCTCAGGTGGCGGTACGAGACCTCGGCGGTCTCCCCCGTGTAGAAGGAACCCTCGGGTGCGACGTTCTCGCCCCACCCGACTGTGCCGTCGTCGGCGGTGACCTCGACGAGGGTCGCGGTTCGGGACGTGTGGTCGCCCGCGGACGTGCGCAGGGGTGCCACGAGGTGCAGCGGGATGCGCACAATCCTGACCCGGTCGATGCGCATTGTCTCTCCTTGCCTTGCAGGTGCCAGTGCCCGGAGTGGGGATCGAACCCACAAGGTGTTTCCACCCGGGGGGTTTAAGCCCCCTGCGTCTGCCAGTTCCGCCATCCGGGCGGGAACGGGTTCAGGCTACGCGTGGCTCGTGGACCTGCGCCGTGAACTGGAGCATCGCCCGCCACAGCAGGGTGCGGACACGGTCGGCGTCGGGAGGGGTGAGCCGGTTGATGACGATGACACCCTCGATCATGTCGCCGATGATGGCCGTGAGGGGCCTGTCTGCGACCCGCACGGCGACCACTCCGCCTGTGCCGGCGCGACCGCGTTTGACAGTGCGGTCGACGCCGACAATGCGGGGTGGCGAGCGGAAACCCGGCACGGCGAGACCGAGATCCTGCGCGCGCATTGCCAGCACCCTGGCAGCAGCAGTGAAATGGGTCGTCCCCGCCGGTCTCATGGCTGCATCGTGCCAGAGGGGTGTTGCACCCGCCTCCTAGGGTTGCGGGATGGGCGATGACGACCTCAACCCGAACCAGTTCGAGGTCATGTCGTCGCTGCGCATCCCGGAGGGGTGGCAGCCGCTCGACCCCGGCGTCGTCGTCGCGGTCGAGACGCTCCTCGTCGAGTCGCTCGCTCCCTTGCGCGGGAGGTTCACGGCGGAGAACCCGCTGCGCATCAACAAGAACGGCCTGTCCACGGTGCACGGGTGCGAGAAGTTCCATGTGGAACAGAAGCGCCAGCCGTTCGCCTGGAACGTGAACACGGTGCGCGGCTCGATCGTGCACAAGGCCGTGGAGCTGCTTCTCAACTGGCGGGGTCCCGTGACCCCCGCCGACGTCGTCGACGAGGCGATCAGTTCCATCGCGGGCAACCCGCGGGAGAGCGCGAGCGACTTTCTCGACCAGCTCCCGCCCGCCCAGATGGCGGAACTGCGCGGTGCCGTGATGGCCGCTGTCACCAACTTCGTCGACTGCTTCCCCCCGCTGAAGAAGCAGTGGCGGCCCCTCGTCGAGTACCCGGTCCTCTACGACCTGTTCGACAAATCGGTGCAGTTCAACACCCGCATGGACCTGGTGATCGGCCAGCCCGGCCGCCGGGTCCTGATCGACCTGAAGACAGGCCGTGTCACGCCCACCCACCGCGACGACCTCCGCTACTACGCCCTGATTGAGACCCTGCGCACCCGCCAGGCGCCGCGCCTGCTCGCCTCCTACTCGCTCGACTCTGCCCGTCTGGACGACGAGGACGTGTCAGAGGGCGTTCTCCAGGCCGCGGTCCGGCGCACGGCCGCGGGTGCGCTCGCGATCGCGGAGCTGCAGCTTGGCTCGCGGGAACCCGTCGTGCGGCCGGGTGTGCAGTGCCGCTGGTGCCCGGTGGCGGAGGACTGCGAGCAGGGCCAGCGCCACCTGCGAGTGATGGCCGGCGAGGAAGAGGACGACGACGCCTGACGGCGCGCCTAGCCGGCCGCGGTGGCCCGCACGTGGGGTGTCATCACTGCGAACGGCACCCCGAGGCCGGCGGCGGCGCGCACGGTACTGATGAGACGGCCCTCCTGCACGGCCGGCTTCGGAGGCGACATGACGTCGGGGCCGGCGTGCCCGCAGAGCGCGTGGATGTCCTGCACGCTCACGACCATTCCCCACAGCGACGCACCGGGGGTCGTGACATGCGGACCCGAGACGATCTCGATGACGGTGTTGTCGAAGGTGTGGAACCTCTGCTCCACCCCGCGCCCTGCGTCGCGCACCCGCTTCAGCGGCAGCCCCAGCACTCTCTCCACGGCCTCGCTCGTGCGGGCACCGTCATCGGTGTTGACCACCACGTGGTCGAGAGCGACACCGACGGTGGGCCCGATCGTGTTGCTGGCGGCGACGGCGCCGCCGGCACGGAACCTGGTCACGATCCCGTCGACATCGGCATCGGAGTCGGTCCCCGACTCGACGGTCCAGTCGATGAGCCCGGGAGTGCCCCCGTCAACGACAAACGCCACGTCTCCCATGAGGGACGTGGCGTCTTTGAACGTGAACCCGAGTTGTTCCCACGGCCCGCGCTCGCCCCCGAGACGGAGACTGACGAGCCGGGTCACCGAAGTGGCCTCAGCCGCGGCCCATGTTGGGGCGCTTGCCGTGGTTGGCCTTCGAGCGGCGCAGGCGCGCCTTGCGCTTCTTGGTCTTCTTCGACATAGGAATACGAGACTATCGGCGACTAGACCCTGCGCCAACGGGCGCGGCCGTCCGAGTACGGGGTGCCGTCGGTCTTCGTGGTGGAGCACACGTACGCGGTTCCCGAGTAGGTGCCCTGCGCCCCCTTCGGGCTGCAGAAGGCGCCCGGCTTGATCGTGGGGAGGGCACCTCCCTTGGCCGGAGCAGTTGTGGCTGGCGCGATGGTGGTCGGCGCACCCGCAGAAGGAAGCGTGCTCCCCTGGGTCGGCACGGTGGTGGCCGTGGACCCGGGCGGGGCGGTGACGGGAGTGGGCGTGGAACCCCACGGCGCGAGCATGGTGCCGGCGCACTGGCCCTTCAGCCGCTTCTCGATGAAGCGGTACTCGCTCTCGTCCATGGACAGCGACCACCTGGACTTCACGGCGACCCAGTCGGACAGGTACGTGCAGTGCACCGCGGTGTTGCGCGGCATCCACTGCGGCGGGTCCTTCTCGCCCTTCGAACGGTTGGACGACGCAGTCACCGCGACGAGAACGCGCGGGTCGGAGAGGTCGTTCGCGAATGCCTCGCGCCGCGCGGCAGTCCACCTCCCCGCACCGGAGTCCCACGCCTCCTTCAGTGGCACCACATGATCGACATCAAGCCCCGAGGGATCCGTGACGGTGACCTTGTCGTACGTGGAGTACCAGTCACCTGCGATGACCTTGCAGCCGAACGGGTCCACTTGTGCCGGCGAGGTGCTCTCGTCGACGAGTGCCTCCTCGCGCGTGTTGCAGGAGTCCCCGTCGGCGTCCACCCAGTGCCTGAACTTCGAGCGCGCGTAGCCGGCCGGCTGCTCGCGGCGGATCGGTATGCGCGCCAGCACGTCGAGAGCTGTGCTCGCCACCCAGCTGGTCTGCGGACCCGCCGATGCTTTCGACACGGTGGATGCGGCAGTCAACTGAACTCCCACCGATGCGGGCGAGACGGACGGCACCGAATCGGCAGAGGCACAACCGACGGAGAACGCGAC
>SXYT01000167.1 GCA_005788205.1 Actinomycetota bacterium
CTCCGGCCGTCGTGCGAAGCTCGGTCGCATCCTCGGGATGAAGTGACCGGGCGACAACCCGCATACCCCGGTCACGGGGCGGGGCACCCTGCACTCCTACACTTGATGCGTGGCCGCGAAGAAGAAAGCCCCCCGGCAGCGGGCCCCGAGGCGTGAGCCCGCCCTGGACGCGGTGCTGGAGGCATCCGTGGAGTGCCTCCTCGAGAACGGCGAACGTGGCTTCCGCATCGAGCAGATCGTCGAGAAGACCGGAATCTCGCGGAGTTCGCTCTATCTCCACTTCACCGACCGAGACGGCCTGGTGGAGGTGGCGAGCCTGGAGATCTTCTTCCGCGAGGTGG
This sequence comes from Actinomycetota bacterium, assembly GCA_005788205.1. Taxonomy (GTDB): domain Bacteria; phylum Actinomycetota; class Acidimicrobiia; order Acidimicrobiales; family Ilumatobacteraceae; genus UBA2093. The sequence continues at coordinate 342 of SXYT01000167.1, forward strand.
TGGGCAACATCGACCGCACCATCGAGGCGATGGACTCCGTGACAACCGTGGAGCAGGCCCGCTCGGTGGTTCGGCCGCTCGTGGATGCGATCGCCGCGCAGCCCGAGTCGACCCGGTGGAACCGGGTCATGGTGCTCGCGGCCAGTCACTACCGCAGCAGCCTGGAGCGTCGCCTCGCCACGATGCAGACGGAGATCAACGACAGGCTCGCCGGCAGTCTCCAGCGGTGGGTGGATCTCGGGTTCCTCGTGGACGGTGTCGATCCGCGCGAGGCCGCGTCCTTCATCCAGGCGAACACCTTCGGCAGGGTCATCCGCGACCTCGACGACAGGAGATCGCCCGTGGAGGCGTGGAAGACCCTGATGGAGATCACGTTCAGGGCCTACATCCGGTGACCCGCCGGGCAGCGCCCGCGGTCTTCGTGCTGCTGTGGAGCACGGGTTTCATCGTCGCCCGCTACGCCACACGCGACTCCGGGGCCTTCACGTTCCTCACCGTGCGCACCGCGATCGCCGCGGCCGTGCTGTTCGTGATCGCACGCGCCGTGCGCGAGGCTCCGGTCCTCCCGGGCCAGCGTTCGACGATGCTCCTCGTGGGCCTCGGGATGCATGCCATGTACCTGGGCGGGGTGTTCTACGCGATCGAGCACGGCATGCCCTCGGGCGTCACCGCCCTGCTCGCGGCGCTGCACCCGGTGATGACCGCGGTCCTGGCGCGCGCGTTCCTGGGCGAGCAGCTGAACAGGGCGAGAGTGTGCGGGGTCATCCTCGGGACCGCGGGTGTGGTGGCGGTCGTGGTGGAGCGCGGCGGCGCCGGTGACGGCATCCCCGCGAACGCACTCGTGGCAATGGTCGTGGCGGTCCTCGGCATGAGCGCGGGCACGCTGCTGCAGCGCAGGGGCGGGCAGGGGACTCCGCTGTTGGCCGGCACGGCATGGCAGTACGTGTCGACCACGGCTGCTCTGGGGACCGTCGCCGTCCTCGGGGAGGGCTGGCGTCTCGGGAACACGGCGCGCACGTGGTGGTCGATGGCGTGGGCCGTGGGCGTGCTCTCGCTCGCGGCGATCCTGGTGATGCTGTGGCTCCTGCGCCGGCAGGCCGCCGCGGAGGTGAGCAGCCTGTTCTTCCTCACACCGGCGCTGAGCTCCGTGGAGGCGGCCGTGCTGTTCTCGGAGTCGCTCGGTGTCCTCGCGGTGGCCGGCCTGTGCACGGCGCTTGCCGGCGTGTGGCTGGCGACGTCGGCGAGGTTCGCTACTTCTCCACGGACGTGAGGTCGGGGCCGATCACTATCTCGCCGCCGAAATGCTCGGCGGCCATCGCGTGCCACTCCGCCTCCTGGCCCGGCTGGATCGCCGGCACGAAGTGCGTGAGCACGAGAGTCCTGACGCCCGCCCGCGCGGCTGTCTGGGCTGCCTGCTGCACCGTGGAGTGGTAGTCGAGGATGTCGAGGAAGCGCGCCCCGGTGGGCACGAGGGCGGCGAACTGGCGCACGAGGTCCTCGCGGATGACCGTCTGCACGTAGAAGTCTGCGTTGCGGCACATCTCGTCGAGCTCCGCGCACGGCACGGTGTCGCCGGCGAGGGCAGCCACGACACCTTCGTGCTCGAACCTGAACCCGACAGTGGGGGCGACGGGCCGGTGGTCGGTGCGGTGCACGGAGATCCTCACGTCGCCGATCTCGAAGGCGTCACCTGCCTCCACCTCGATGACGTTCACCTTCATGCCGATGCCGGCGCGCAGGTCCTCGTGGTGGTCCAGGCGGTACCCCTCGTCGAGCGTCAGCATGTCGACCAGGCCGTCGACCATCTTCTTCGTGCCCTTCGGGCCGTAGACGTCGAGCGGCACCGCGGCCGGGAGCGAGATCCAGCGCGTGGTGATGATGTCGTTCAGGTCGCAGATGTGGTCGCTGTGGAGGTGCGTGAGCAGCACCGCGGAGAGGAACGCCGGCGGGCAACCCGCGGCGACCATGCGCATGATGACGCCGCGCCCGGCGTCCACCACGATGTTCTGCCCGCCGGCCTGCACCAACGACGACGGACCCGCGCACGTGGGGCTGGGCAGGGGGCTCCCCGTGCCGAGAAGTGTGACTTTCATGGTGACCTCCGGTTCGCGCGCGAACCTAGTGCCGGTCCCGCGCCGGCGGGGGAACACACGCCATTCGGCGGGGTCAGCGCATCTTCGGCTTGAACGCCTCGCGGACCAGCGGCTCGTAATGGGCCAGGTCGAAGCTCTGGTAGTCGGTGTCGAACGCGACGGAGTCGTACAGCGCGCAGAACTCCTCGGTGTAGCCGTAGAACGGCGAGTCGGCGTGTGCGTCGCGCGCGTTCCGGTCGAGGCCGATGTGGTGCCAGAAGTAGTACCCCTGGAAGATGCCGTGGTGCTTCGTCATCCACCAGTTCTTCTCGGACACGATCGGCTTCACGATTCCCGCGGCGATGTCGGGGTGGTTGAACGGCGCGAGATTGTCGCCGATGTCGTGGAGCAGTGCGCACAGCACGTACTCGTCGTCGCGGCCGTCGCGCTCGGCGCGGCTGGCCGTCTGCAGGCAGTGCTCCAGGCGGTTCACGGGGAAGCCACCGAAGTCCGACTCGAGCATGCGCAGCTGCTCCAGCACGCGGTCAGCCACGTGGGACTGGGTCTCCTGGAGGCAGACCATGATGTCGGCCCACTCCTCCTTGGTCGATTCCTGGAACGACTTGAACGTTGCCCGTGCCATCGGGTACCCCCTTGGTGTGCTTCCTGGGCGAAGTGTAGGCGGTCAGTTGCCGCGCGACCGCACGACCCGCACGGGCGTGCCGATGTCGATGTTGTCGAACAGCCACCTGGCGTCGCGCACCCGCATCCGGATGCACCCGTGGGACGAGGGCGCCTCGCCGACCGGGGTGTGGAACGGGATGTCGCCGGCCGCCGTGGCCTTGTACGGGATGCCGTGGAACCCGATGTTGTCCCCGCCGCGGCCCTTGGTGAAGCGGACCATCCACTTCATGCGCTCGTTCGGGGCGGGTGTGTAGTACGCCTGGGCGGACTTCGAGAACACCCTGAACGAACCGGTGGGGGTGGAGCCGAAGAGACCGGTGGACACCGGCAGGGATGTGATCAGGCGACGGCTGCGTGAGTACACAAACGCGCGCTGCTCGCTGAGCGAGACGACAACGGAACCAACGCGGACATTCGCCCGGACCATCTCTGGCTCAACCACCCGCTCACTCGTGTCGCCCGCAACGGAACCGCCCGCAGAGTCGTTGGCGGATGGGACCATGACTGCCGGCGTGCCCCTGGTGGACGCACGTACGTCAGCGGGCACGACGGCACCGAGTGCCGCGGCCGCGATGAGGACACGGAGGATTCGGGAGGGACGGCTCATCAACGGGAAAGGCTAATTGCGGGTGGGGACCGCGTGGTGGAGGTCAGGCGAGGGAGATGTCGAGACCCTCGGCGAGCGTGTTCCACGCCAGCACCGCGCACTTGATGCGCACCGGGAACTTCACCACGCCCTGTAGTGCCTCGAGGTCGCCGAGGGAAACCGAGGTGTCCGGCTCGCCCTCCTCGATCGACATCATGTTCTTGAAGCGGCTGACGAGCGCACGCACGTCCTCGACATTCTTGCCCTTCACCGCGGCGCTCATCATGGAGGCCGAGCTCTGGCTGATGGAGCAGCCCTGCCCGCTGATGCGCACGTCGGTCACCGTGCCGTCCTCGACCTGGAGGTACACCTCGATCTCGTCGCCGCACAAGGGGTTGTGGCCCTCGGCGCGCACGGCCGGCGGGGGCAGCACGCCGCGGTTGCGCGGGTTCTTGTAGTGGTCGAGGATGATCTCGCGGTAGAGGTCTTCGAGTCCGGGCATGGGTGCTTCCTGTCGGGAGAGTCGATCTCAGGTTAGAGGCAGAAGAAGTCGCCCGCCTCGGCCAGTGCGTCGCACAGGACGTCGGCCTCGGCGGGGGTGTTGTACAGGTAGAAACTGGCGCGGACGGTGGCATTCGCGCCGAGCAGGCGCATGAGCGGCTTGGCGCAGTGGTGGCCGGCCCGCACGCACACGTTGTGCTGGTCGAGGACCTGGCTGACGTCGTGGGGGTGCACATCACGGAAGGCGAAGCTGACGGTGGCGCCGCGGACATCGGGGTCGGGGCTGCCGTGGATGACGATGTCATCGCCGAAGCGCCCCTTGAGCGCGTCAAGCGCATGGACGGTGACCTCGCGCTCGTGGGCCCGCACGTTTGCCATGCCGATCGCGGTGAGGTAGTCGACCGCAGCGCCGAGCCCCACGACCTCCACGATCGCCTGGGTGCCGGCCTCGAACTTGGCCGGGAGCTCCGCGCAGGTGAACCCCTCTGTGCGCACGTCCGAGATCATGTTGCCGCCGCCGAGGAACGGGGGCATCGCCTCGAGGATCTCCTCGCGTGCCCAGAGCATTCCAACACCCGAAGGTCCGACCATCTTGTGGCTGCTGAACGCCATGAAGTCGGCGTCCCAGGCCTGCACATCCGTGGGCATGTGCGGCACCGACTGGCAGCCGTCGACGATGGCAACCGCACCGGCACGGTGCGCGGCCGCGACGAGGTCCGCGACGGGGTTGATGGTGCCGAGCACGTTCGACATCGCCGTGAAGGAGAACGCCTTCGCACCGTCGAGCAGACGTTCGAGACCGGACGTGTCGAGAAGCCCGTCAGCGGTGAGCGGCACCCAGCGGATCTCGAGGCCCTTCTCCGCCGCGAGCATCTGCCACGGCACGATGTTCGCGTGGTGCTCCATGTGCGTGAGCACGACTGCGTCGCCGGGGCCGAGGTTCGCGCCGCCCCAGCTGCGCACCACCAGGTTCAGTGCCTCCGTGGCGTTCTTGGTGAACACGATCTCGCTGGCCGAGCGCGCGTTCACGAAGCGAGCGACCTTCGTGCGCGTCGCCTCGAAGCGGTCGGTGGCCTCGGCGGCCAGGTGGTACGCGCTGCGGTTGGTCGGGCCGTAGCCGTGCTCCATGAACGACGTCATCGCGTCGATGACCGACCTCGGCTTCTGGGACGTGTTGGCAGAGTCGAGGTAGACGAGCGGCTTGCCGTTGATTCTCTCCGAGAGGATGGGGAAGTCCGCGCGGACCTTCTCGACGTCGAAACCCATGTCAGGACCTGTAAGCCTCATAGCCGTTCTTCTCGAGCTCGGCCGCGACCTCCATGCCGCCCGACTTCACGATGCGTCCGTCCACCATGATGTGCACGAAGTCCGGCTGCAGCTCGTCGAGGAGGCGCTGGTAGTGGGTGATGAGGAGGACGCCGAGGTCCGCACGCTCGGTGCGAACCTCGCGGATGCCCTTGGCCACAATGCGCAGCGCGTCGATGTCGAGCCCGCTGTCGGTCTCGTCGAGCACTGCGAACTTGGGGTCCATGATGCCCATCTGGACCATTTCCGCGCGCTTCTTCTCGCCGCCCGAATAGCCGACGTTGACCGGGCGCTTCAGCATTTCGATGTCCATGCCAAGCGCCTCGGCCTGGCCGCGCGCGAGTCGGATGAACTCGGCGCCCGAAAGCTCGGCCTCGCCGCGCGAGCGGCGCTGCGAATTGAGGCTCTCCC
>SXYT01000034.1 GCA_005788205.1 Actinomycetota bacterium
ACCTTGTCGGGATGGCCAGGGAGGAACTGCGTTCACTCCGGCGCGAGATGCAGATTGTCTTCCAGGACCCGTATGCATCGCTTGACCCCCGCCTCACGGTCGGTTCGGCAATCTCGGAGCCGCTCGACATCCACAGGACCCCCGGCGACCACGGCGCGAAGGTGGCGGAACTCCTGGAGCTCGTCGGGCTCTCCCCCGACCATGCTTCTCGGTTCCCCCACGAGTTCTCCGGTGGCCAGAGACAGCGAGTCGGAATCGCGCGTGCCCTGGCCCTGCGTCCGAAGTTTCTCGTCCTCGATGAGCCCGTGTCAGCACTTGATGTGTCCATCCAGGCCGGTGTCATCAACCTCCTGGAGGACCTCCAGGAGGAACTCGGGCTGTCGTACCTCTTCATTGCCCACGACCTGTCTGTGGTCCGCCACATCTCGGATCGCATTGCCGTGATGTACCTGGGCAAGATTGTCGAGGTGGCCCCCTCCGAGGTGCTCCATGACGTCCCCGCCCACCCGTACACGGAGGCCCTGCTGTCTGCGGTGCCCGAACCCGACCCCGTACTCGAGCGGCAGCGTCACCGCATGGTGCTCGCAGGTGACGTCCCCAGCCCGATCAACCCGCCGTCGGGATGCCGCTTCAGGACCAGGTGCCCGAAAGCCGCGGACATCTGCGCCGAAGAGGAGCCATTGCTCCGTGACGTGGGGGTGGGCCACCAGGTGGCGTGCCACTTCCCGGACACGGTCCCCGTGGCCCTGCGCGGAACACGGGACGACCGCCGTTAGGCTTTTCACCCGTGCGTACCTTTGTGATGTACCTGACCATCGTCGTCAACGTGGCCTCCATGTTCGCCATGATCGCGGGAGTCCTTCTCCACAGCGGTCAGGGTGGAGGCCTCTCTGACATGCTCGGTGGGGCTTCGGGGGCTGCCCTCGGCTCGGCCGCCGCGGAGAAGAACCTCAACCGGATCACCGCGGTGCTCGCCACGATCTGGCTGTTCACCGTCATCGCGCTCGCGTTCCTATTGGCATCGTAGGACTGCCTCGGTAACCTGAAGTTTCCTCGTCGAAGTGGCGGAATAGGCAGACGCACCAGCTTGAGGGGCTGGCGCCCTCAGGGGCGTGGGGGTTCAAGTCCCCCCTTCGACACCAATGCACCAGGCGCCAGCGCGCCGTCTCCTCGTCCCGCTCAACGGCGGTGTTAGGTTGCGCCGGTGCCTGAGGTACCGCAAACGAGGTTTCGTCGGTTGGTGTTGCTGGGGTTCCTCCTGGCTGTGCTGGCTGTCGGGGTCGTCGTGTCAGACACGCCCTCCGCATTCGTGATCGCCCTGGTCCCGTTGGCGTACACGGTCCCTGCCTTCATGTGGCTCGACCGGCTGGAGCCAGAGCCCCGGGCGATGCGGTGGAACGCGTTCCTGTGGGGAGGCGGGATCTCCGTTCTCGTTGCCGGCATCGCCAACGAAGTGACCGCCGCAACGGTTGGTGCGTCTGCGGCGCTCGTCGTCAGTGCCCCTGTCGTGGAAGAGACCATGAAGACTCTCGGGATCCTGGGGGCGGCAAAACGGCATCAAGTTGACACGCCCCTTGACGGCGCCGTGTACGCCGGTTACGTGGGCCTCGGCTTCGCAATGGTCGAGAATGTCATCTACTTCTCGCAGGCGATCTCAGATGATGATCTCGGGCTGGTGTTCGTGTTGCGCGGGTTGTTCTCGCCCTTCGCGCACCCTTTCTTCACTGTCTGGGTGGGCCTCGCTATCGGCACAGCAGTCAGAAAGGGTCGCTCTCGACGGGTGGCCGCGCTTCGTGGACTCGTGCCGGCGGTCGCACTGCATGCAGCATGGAACGCATCGGGGTTGCACACCGTGTTCGCATTTCTCCTGCTCGGCCAGATTGTGCTCTTCATCGTGACTGTGAGGCGCCTGCGGCGCCTGCGGGATGAGGAAGTCGCCCTCGTGCGGCAGCGGCTGCCGTTGATGGCCCTGTCGCACAATCTCTCGCCCCTGGAACTCGACATCTACGGTGATCTCCGGGCGACCCGGCGCTTTCGCCGGGGACTCCCGCGCGAAAATCGCCGTGCATTCGACGACAGACGCGTGATGATGACGAAACTCGCCTTGGACGAGCAATCCTGGCGGTCCTGACCACCTGTTCGAACCGTCAAACCCGCAGCCCCGGGGAGGCGTGCACAGGTGCTGCGGTTGATGACGAAGTATCGTCAAGAGCGGAGTCATCATGAGAAAAACCAAGATCGTCGCAACTGTGGGCCCGGCGAGCTCGTCACCCGAGGGCATTGCCTCGTTGTTGGATGCCGGTGCGGATGTGCTGCGCCTGAACTGTTCCCATCTCACCACGGAAAACCTGAGAAAAGCAATCGCCGATGTCCGGGCCGCGGCCCCACGGGTCGCTGTGCTGGTCGACATCCAGGGTCCGAAGATGCGCTACTCAGGGGAGGAGCAGATCCTCGTTGACGGCCAGGAGCTCACTCTCGGGATGGATGTGCTGGGTCTTGACACAGGCCTGCGCAAGTCGGAGGACCTGGGTCTCCAGGTGGGTCACAGGGTGCTGATGGACGACGGTCGCATCGAGTGCCGCATCCTGGGCCTCGGCGGCACGGAGGTGAGCCTGCAGGTCGTGCGAGGTGGACTGTTGCGGAGGAACAAGGGCGTGAACCTCCCTGACACAGAGGTCTTCGGGGGTGTCCTGTCCATGAAGGACATCGCCGACATCGAGGTGGCCCGGGAGTGCGGCGCGGAGATCGTGGCGATCTCATTCGTCCAGCACCCCGATGACGTGACGAGGGTGCGTGCCATGGTGGGCCCCGAGATGCTCGTCATCGCCAAGATAGAGCGGCCCCAGGCGTTGCAGCGTCTGGAGGCGATCTGCCGCGTCAGTGACGGGGTGATGGCGGCACGCGGGGACCTGGGCGTGGAGCTGCCCTACGAGGAACTGCCCACCTCGCAGCGCACGATCGCGTTGACTGCACTGCGCATGGGCATCATCAGCATCTGCGCCACAGAAATGCTCGAGTCAATGATCGAATCAAGCCGGCCGACACGGGCCGAGGTGGCCGATGTGAGCGCGGCTGTCCGTGACGGTTTCGACGCCGTGATGCTCTCGGCGGAGTCCGCGGTGGGGCACAACCCGGCCCTCGCTGTGCGTTCGATGGGGAGCATCTGCGAGGTGGCCGAACGGTCCACGTTTTTGCCGAACCATTTCGCGGACGAGAACCCCGAGGCGGCTGCCGTCACTGCGGCCGCGGCGGCTCTCGCGAAGCGGACAGGTGCCGACTGGATCCTGTCTCTCACGTACACGGGCTTTTCGGCCCGCCTCCTCGCGGCCTGCCGACCGTCGGCGCCGATCGTGGCTGTGACGCCGGATGAAGCCGCGGCAAGGCGGCTCCGCGCCGCATGGGGCGTGTACCCGATTGTGAGCCATCGTGACCACTCCATGACGCGGGCCATCGAGGAGGGTCTGGTCGCGGCGCGCGCCCACGGCCATGTCCGGAGCGGCCAGCGACTTGTCATCTGTGCGTCGCGGACGAGCCCCAGATCGGATGCGGACACCTTGTTGCTCCACGTGGAGCCCTGAGTCAGGCCATCGGCCGCAGGTGCCGGTGGAAGAAGAGGAAGTACAGCGTCGACAGGAGCATGAGGGCCCCGCAGCCCGAGAACACCAACGGTGCGGAGTCGATGCTCCGGGCAATGAGACCCACGAGAAGGGCACCTGCGGGCGCAAGGCCGGACATCAGGAGTGACTGGATCGCCATGACCCGTCCCATCACCTGTGGTGGCGTGTTGTTCTGGATGAGGGTCTGGTTCAGGTTCATGTAGAAACCGCCCCCCATTCCCCAGAGGAAGAGAAAAAGTCCGAGAGTCAAGATGTTGAACGACTGGCCGAGCAGCACCTGGATGCTCGAGCCCCAGCAGAGGCCGCACATGAACCACAGGCCCTTCTGGCGGATGACTCGGTTCCATCGCATGATCCCGACGGACGTGAGGAGCTGGCCGACGCCGAGAAGGGCGAACAACAGGGTCGTCTGGCCACCGGACGCACCCACTTCCTCCTTGGCGATTTGCGGTCCGAGCACGATCCAGGGGCTCATCATGAAGAGCACCGAGCACCCCAGCAGAACGAAGAACGACCGCACTGCACGGTTCTGGCGGATGAAGGTGATACCGCCGAAGATCTCGTTGCGGAGGCTCTTGCGCTCGGTGTTGTGGGGAGGCGGCAGTTCGAGCGGGAGCAAGGCGAGGAGTCCGAGAGCGTAGAGGACGGCCTGGAACCAGAAGGCCCCCTGTATGCCCCAGGCAGTGATCATCGGGCCCGCAGTCGCAGGACCGATGATCAGACCGATGTTGTTCCCGATGGTGCTGGTCGCGATCGCGCCGACCAGTTGCTCGCGGGGCACGAGCGTGGGCACGATCGCCGACCGGACCGGTGTGCCGAGTGCGATGAAGATGCCGCTCGCGAAGCTGCAGCCGATAGCCAGTGGAATCGTGATGACGTCGGCGGAGACCAGGGCTGCGGTCGTGACCGCGACGGCAAGAGCCCCTGTCTGGCTGATGATGAGGAGGGCGCGGCGGTTGAAGTGGTCCGAGAGGACCCCGACAGGCAGCGAGATGAGGAGTGCCGGTACCCCCATCACGAACAGGATGAGGCCGCTCGCATCAGAACGCGCTCCCAGACCGAGGGCCAACCACACGAAGGCGAACCGCTGCGTGCTCTGGACGAGCGTGAAGAGAAAACTGTTCGTCCACAACAGCCTGAACGGCCTGATCGCGAGCAACCGGGCGGCACTGATACTTCCTGGCGCCGTCACCCTCCCATCGTCCCACACGTGCGCAGAATTCTGAGTGTCAGAGACATGAGTAGAGAGCATCGATGAGTGCCCTGTTGCGCGGGTTCTGCCAGCGCGGTCCCATCTGGTTCATCACGTAGCCGAATGCGACTGCTGCGGTCGGGTCGCAGAAGCCCAGCGAGCCACCGGCACCGTAGTGCCCAAATGACGACGGGTTCGGTCCGAAGCCCCGTTCGGGGATCGGAATCTGGATGCCGCGCCCGAACCGCGAGTTCCTGTCGAGAACCCTGTCGTGTCCGTTCGATGTCTCGGCGACCAGGCCTCCCAAGCCCTCCTCGCTCAGAAGCGCGCCTCCACCTGCTGCCAACTCCCTGTAGACACGTTCGACACCGCGAGCCGTGGCATGGGTGTTGGTGCTGGGGATTTCTGCCCGGCGCCACTCAGGTGTGTTCACGGTGCCGCCACCGGATGTGCCGATCGGGTTGTTGTAGGTGTTGAAGGCAAGCAACTGGGCTTCGTCGAAGTCTGACGTGTCGCTGGGGGTGGTGACGGCGCCTGCTGGCCATTCGAACTCGGCGACACGATTGTGCTCGCTGTCGGGGAGGCCCAGGTGCACGTCTGCGCCGAGCTCCTGCAGGAACATCTCCCTGAAGTGGCCTCCGACCGTGGTCCCCGTGGTCCTGCGCACGACCTCGCCCACGAGGAAACCGAACGTGTTGACGTGGTATCCGTGGGCGGTCCCGGGGCGCCACCAGGGCTCTGTGCCCGCCAGCTCAGTGCACATGAGGTCCCAGTCGTACATCGACAGGGGAGGCAAGGTGCGCCGCACCGCCGGGAGGCCTGCGCGGTGCCCGAGGAGATCGGAGAGGGTCAGGTCCTCCTTGCCCTGGCCTGCCAGACCGGGCCAGGCGGCCGAGGCGCGCATCCCGTAGGAGAGTTCGCCGCGGTCCACGAGCACCGCCGTGACGACTGCCGTGAGACCCTTGCCCACGCTGAAGGCGTTGACGAGGGTGTCGGGCTGCCAATCCCTGTCCCGCGCGGGACTGGCAAAGCCTCCCCACAGGTCGACCACTGTGCGGCCACCCACGCTGACGCACACGGACGCACCAATCTCGTTGTGCTCGACGAAATTGTTCGTGAACGCACGGAGCACCGGCTCGAACCCGGGTTCCGTGCGGCCCCCGAGGGGCACAGTGGCGGTCAGAGTGCCGACTTCTCCAGGATGTGCACGCCGCACGCCGAGCCGAGACCGATGACGTGGGCGAGACCCACCTTGGCGCCCTCGATCTGGCGGTCGCCCGCCTCGCCGCGGAGGTGGTGACAGACCTCCCAGATGTTCGCGATGCCCGTGGCCGCGATCGGGTGGCCCTTCGATTCAAGGCCGCCGGAGACGTTCACCGGGGTCTTCCCGGTGCGCCAGGTGGCACCCGAGTTGAAGAAATCGACGGCGCCGCCCTCCTCGCAGAGCATGAGGTTGTCGTAGTGCACCAGCTCGGCCGTGGCGAAGCAGTCGTGGAGCTCGACCAGGTTGAGGTCTTCCGGGCCGACGCCGGCCTGCTCGTAGGCCTTCTTGGCCGCGATCCGGGTGAGGGTGTTCACGTCCGGCAGGACCTGGCAGGCCTCTTGGTACGGGTCGCTCGTCAGGACGGAAGCCGAGACCTTCACCGCGCGGCGCTGCTGCTCCTTGGAGAGCGTCTTCAGCTTCTCGCCGCTCACGACGACTGCTGCTGCTGCACCGTCGCAGTTTGCCGAGCACATCGAGCGGGTGTTCGGGTAGGCGATCATGACGTCGTTCATGATCTCGTCGAGCGTCATGCGCTTCTGGTAGGCGGCCAACGGGTTGAGGGTGGAGTGCGCGTGGTTCTTCTCGGCGATCTTGGCGAAGAGCTCGAACGTCGCGCCACCGTACTTGTGGCCGTATTCCATGCCGACCTGGGCGAACGTGCCGGGCATGTTGTCCGTTCCGATGCGCCCGTCGGTCCCGGTGACAGCGCCGAACCGGCCCGAGGGAGTCCACTCCTTGGAGTTGGATGCAGGACGTGCGCCGAGCAGTCCGACGCCCGCGAGCTTCTCCACGCCGACTGCGAGGCCCATGTCGGTCTCGCCGGCCTTGATGGCCATGACCGCGGTGCGCAGTGCTGTTGCGCCCGTGGCGCAGGCGTTCGAGACGTTGTAGACGGGAATACCCGTCTGGCCGACCTGCTTCTGGATCTGCTGGCCGATGCCGCCCTGGCCCATCAGGCACCCTGCGGCGAGAACGCCCATGTCTGCCATGGTCACCCCCGCGTCCTTGAGGGCGCCCATCGCAGCCTCAGCTGCCAGGTCCACGGTGTCCTTGTCCGGGTGCTTCCCGAACTTCGTCATCACGATGCCGAGGATGTAGATGTCGTCTGCTGCCATTTTGATCGTCTCCTTGTTGAGAATCTGTTGTGTCCGTTGTGTTCCGTGGCCTGTGTCAGGCGGGCTCGAAGCCGAAACCAATCGCCTCGATACCGCTGTCATCCGCACCCAGTGAGTAGGTCGCAAGGCGCACCTTCATGCCGAGACTGACTTTTTCCGGGGTCGGGTCGACGTTGATCAGGTTGCCCCTGACGCTCGTGCCGCCGCAGTCGACGATCGCCGCGACGAACGGCACAGGCACCCCGGGGGATGCGAAGGTGACGATGGTGAAGGAACGCACGATCCCGTCAGTAGCCACCGAGACCTTCTTGAATTCGGTCTTGAAGCACGACGCGCACGCGTTGCGACGGTCGAAAAAACGTGCGCCGCAGGCGGTGCACTCGTTCGCCTCGAGATGGGGCTTTGCCCCGAGGACCAGATAGTTCACATGGGGAACCTGAGTCGTTGTCACTAGCAACCTCCTGAGAACCCAACCCTATGCCGTCCCGGACCCCCCGAGCGCAACCGGGACCCCCCTGCGCTCCTGTGGACGGGCAGAATGGGGTGATGAAGTGGACGAACTGGGCCGGCAACCAGGTGGCGAGGCCTGAGTCCATCGAGGACCCCCGGGACGAGGAATCTCTCGCCGAAGTCGTGCGGTCGGCGAGCCAACAGGGGAGGGCGGTGAAGGTCGTCGGGTCGGGGCACAGTTTCACGGCTGCGGCCGTGAGCAACGACGTGATGGTCCGGGTCGGCGCCCTGAGCGGAATCCGCTCCATTGACCGTGCGGGCATGACCGTCACGGTGGGGGCCGGGACCCCGCTCTGGCGCCTCAACGAACTGCTCCATGCCGAGGGTCTCGCCCTCGCGAACCTGGGTGACATCGCATACCAAACAGTGGCGGGCGCCATTTCCACCTCCACACACGGCACGGGTGTCCGTGTCGGGGGACTTGCCACCCAGGTGCGCGGCATGCGCCTGGTGGATGGTCACGGGAACGTCGTGGTCGCCGACGAGATGACGAACCCCGACGTGCTGGACGTCGCCCGTGTCGGTGTCGGAGCGCTCGGGGCGGTCACCGAGTGCACCTTGTCCGTCGTGCCGACGTTCGTCCTCGAGGCGCGGGAGGTGCCGATGCGGCTGGACCGCGTGCTCGGTGGACTCGACGAGCTCGTGCAGGGCAATGACCACTTCGAGTTCTTCTGGGTGCCCCACACGGGATGGGCGTTGACCAAGCAGAACAACCGCACCGATGAAGCCCCGCGTCCGCTCCCGCGCATCCGCGGTTGGGTGGAGACGACGTTCATGGAGAACATCGCCTTCGGTGCCGTCTGCCGGGCGGGCAGGCTCTTCCCGTCGGCGATCCCACGCCTGGCAAAGGCCCTCCCGTCCTCGGGCGAGAGGACGTACTCGGACTTCAGCCACAAAGTGTTCGCCAGCCCCCGGCTCGTGCGTTTCTACGAGATGGAGCAGGCGATGCCGATCGATGCCGCTGCACCCGCCCTCTCCGAGATCAAGGCCATGGTGGAGCGAAAGGGGTACATGCTGAACTTCCCCGTTGAGGTCCGCTTCACTGCTGCCGACGACATCCCGCTGTCCACCGCCCACGGGAGGGTGTCGGCATACATCGCCGTGCACGTGTACAAGGGGATGGAACACGAGCCGTTCATGCGTGACGTCGAGGACATCCTGCGTGGTCACGACGCCCGGCCCCACTGGGGAAAAATCCATTTCAGGGACGCCGCCGAGCTCTCCGGTCTGTACCCGAGGTGGTCTGATTTCGTCGCGATGCGTGATCGCCTCGATCCCGAGGGAACTTTCCGAAACGAGTACACCCGTCGGGTGTTCGGCCGCTAGTCAGCCCAGGCAGATGTCCTGGGGCCTGACGGGAACCCTGTCGATCACTCGCCCCGTCGCATTGCGGATTGCGTTGGCGATGGCCGGCGTGACGGAGATGCACGGTGGCTCGCCGACACCCTTGGCGCCGAGAGGGGACAGGGGCTCTGGCTGCTCGATGAGGCGAGCTTCGACTACGGGCGCGTCCAGGGCCGTGGGCAGCAGGTAGTCGGTGAAACTGGGGTTGCGCACCCTGCCCTCCGTCACGACGATCTCCTCCATGACCGCAAGGCCGAGGCCCTGTGCGATGCCCCCCTCGATCTGGCCGATCACGGAGAGGGGGTTCAGGGCGATGCCGACATCCTGGGCGGTGGCGATCTGCACCACCTTCACGAGGCCCAGCTCCTCGTCCACATCGACCACGGCACGGTGGGCGACGAAGGCGAAAGCAACGTGGCAGTCACCCTGGCCGTTCTCGTCCAGGTCGAACGTGGTCCGGTGGTGGTGCTCGTAGGTCTCGTCGAGGCGGAGCCCGCGTGACGCCTCCGCTACCGGCACCCGCAGCGTGCCCGCGACATTCACGACGTCGGTGTCGTCAATCGAGAGCCCCGCAACGTCGACACCGTGGGCTGCGGCCACGTGCTCGAGCAACCTGTCGCGCACGAGGATGCACGCCCCTTTCACCGCACCGCCGCTCATCCACGTCTGCCTGGAGGCAGAAGTGGAGCCCGCCGAGCCGACACCGGTGTCGATGGTGTCCAGGATCACCTCGTCGACACCGAGGATGGTGCGTGCGATCTGCGGTGCAAGGGTGACGAAACCCTGGCCCACCTCGCTCGTGGCGAACTTGAGGGTGGCGACACCGTCCTGCACGGTGCAGCGCGCGGTGGCGAAGTCATCGAAGCCCTCGCTGTACATGATGTTCTTGATGCTGACGCCCCAGCCGACGCCGCGCTTGATGTGGCGACGCCGCGCCGTGAGACCCGAGCCCCCGGGGAGTTCGAGTTCGTGCGGGTCATCGGAAAGCGGCGGCGGCAGGGGGATGGCGTCCGTCTGGCGGATGCACTCGGCCACGGGGGCGACGCTGTCCATCACCTGCCCGGTGATGAGCCTGTCTCCGGTCTCCATGGCGTTCGCCAGCCGCACGTCGACAGGGGACATCCCGAGGGCGCCAGCCAGCTTCTCCATCTGGCTCTCGTGCGCGTAGCACGCCTGCACCACGCCGAAGCCGCGCATGGCGCCGCACGGCGGGTTGTTCGTGCGCACGGCGTGACCCTCGACGATCGCGTTCGGGCACTTGTACGGGCCCTGGGCGTGCGTGACACCGTTGATGAGGACTGCTGACGATGTCGAGGCATACGCGCCGCCGTCGAAGACGAACCGGGCCTCGATGTTCACGATGCGGCCGTCATGTGTGGCGTGGTGTCTCATCCACACGGTCGCGGGGTGACGATGGACGTGACCGAAGAAACTCTCCTCCCGGCCGTACTGCATCTTCACCGGACGGCCCGTGCGCAGGGCCAGTAGGGCGGTGTGGACCTGGAGGCTGATGTCCTCCCTCGCACCGAAGGCTCC
>SXYT01000035.1 GCA_005788205.1 Actinomycetota bacterium
CCGTCCAGCCAGGCGAGGAGGTCGTGGATCGGTTCGTCAGCCATGGAACAACCCGACCGGCAGACCTGTGCCCCTCAGATGGCCGCTCTCGTTCACGGACAGAATGCTCCGGTGCCCGCGGCTGGAGGCCGCGACACGGTGGATCGAGGTGTAGTTCGGGTAGAAGAACTGGTTCCCGGGGATCCCCAGGACGTGCGCGAGAAACTCGTTGATGACGCCACCGTGGCACGTCACCACGACCCGGCCGCCTGCATTCGCCGCGATGATCCCCTCGATCGACGAGATGACCCGGTCATGGAAATCCTCAGGCTTCTCCTCTGATGTCCAGCCCCCGTCCATGATCTCGCGCCATCGAGGGTCGTTCGCCGCCTTGAGTTCCTCGACCGGGATGTACTCGTTCGAGTGCTGGTCCCACTCCGCGACACCGTCCACCACGGTCACCTCGAGGTTCTTGCGGCGGGCAAGCGGGTCTGCGGTCTGGCGGGCCCGGCGCATCGGGCTGGTGTAGATCGCGTCGAGATGCTCCGCACTCATCCAGTCAGCGAAGTGTTCCGCCTGTTTCAGGCCGGCCTCCGAGAGTTCCGGGTCGGCGGGACCGTCGGTGTTCTCACGGCGGACGGGAAGCGCATGACGCACGAGTATCAATTCCACAGTGATTAGATAATCATGTGGGAACCCCTCCAGCACTCATCCACGGCGAAGAATCAGGACCTGCAGAGGGCCAGCTGGTCGTTCTCATCCACGGATCACTCGACAGGTCGGCGGGCATGGCCCGGGTGGCACGGATTCTCCAGTCACGGTTCAGGGTCCTGCGCTACGACCGTCGGGGTTACGGACGGTCTTTTGAGCATCCCGGGCCCTTCGCAGTGGCGGACAACGTCGAGGACCTGATGGCCCTGCTGGCGGGCAGATCTGCGGTACTGGTAGGGCACAGCTACGGGGGCAATGTCGCTCTTGCCGCTGCCGCACGTCTCGGTGCCTCCGTCAGCGGGGTCGGGGTGTACGAGACACCCCTCAGTTGGCAGCCGTGGTGGCCGGGCACGACTGCCGGCGGTGCTGCGGCTGCTTCGTCCACCGGGGAGGCTGCCGAGGCGTTCATGCGCCGGTTAATCGGTGATGACGGCTGGGATTCGCTGCCCGAGCGGACCCGTGCCGCGAGGCGGAGGGAGGGAACTGCCCTGCGCGCGGAACTGACGTCCCTGCGGGAAGCAGCTCCGTGGGACCCGGACGGAATCAGTGTCCCGGTGGTGTGTGCGCATGGTTCCCGGGGCTCTGCCCACCACGCGCGAGGCATGGACTGGCTGTCGCGCGAGTTGCCGAACGCACAGCTTCAGGTGATCGATGGAGCCGGGCACGGGGCACCCAACTCTCATCCCGCGGATTTCGTGAGCCAGGTCGTCTTGCCCCTCTTGCGCGGTTGACCCGGCGTCACTCGGTGAGGGACGGGATCTCCACCGTCTGGCCGAAGAAGGTGCAAGCCACCGCCTGGGTCCCGGCAGTGGCTTGGACTTTCTCTGCGCAGTCGACGATGTTGGCCCGTTGCGAGTAGGAGGCGATGCCGAGTGCGAGGAGAAGAACCACGGACAACACCCGCATCAGCATGTTCTTCACCAACCACAGGGCTGCCACAGCAACCACGACGGCGCCGACTGACATGCCGTTCGCGATGTTCTTTGCTGATTCGATGTCGAGCGTGATGCCCAGAAGTGCCATGGGGGCAATCTATGCGCCCCACAGCCCGTAGCCTTGGCATCATGACCGGCACGCCGTTCTCAGTAGCCGTCCTGATCGGCGGGGACTCCTCCCGGATGGGTTCTGACAAGGCCACCTTCCTGGTTGACGGAGTGCCGATGGTCGGGCGGGTCGTCTCGGCGGCGAGGGAGGCCGGTGCGACGGAGATTCTCCTCGTGGGTGGACCGCAGTCCCGGGCAAAGGGCATCGACGCCACCTGGAAGAAGGACGCGTACCCGGGTGAGGGGCCTCTGGGCGGGGTCATCACCGCCCTCAAGTCGGCAGCACATGACACGGTCGTCGTGCTGTCCTGTGACATGCCTTTCATCACTGCCGCCGTCATCGGCAGCCTCGTGGACGGTCTGGCAGACGCCCAGGCGACAGTCGGGCGCACCGACCGCCTGAACTGGTTGTGCGCGGCTTGGTCCCGGGAGGAGTGCCTGGGCCCCCTGCAGGGCGTGTGGAAGCGCAACGAGCGTGCGGTGCACAGGGCAGCCGTTCTCCTCGATGTTGTCGAGGTGCCGGTTCCTGCGGTCGCCGTGAGGAACGTGAACACACCGGCGGACCTCGAGCCCATGGCGGAGGAAAAGTAGCGTGCGTCGCGGCAGCGGTGAACCGGGCCAGGCGAGCCCGGCCACGCCCCACGTGTGGATCGACTCTGACGCGGCACTCGGCGAATTCGTGTCGGCTTCCGTCGGTTGCGGGCAGTATTCGATCGACACCGAATTCCACAGGGAAAAGACCTACTTTCCCCGCCTCGCGCTCGTGCAGGTCCGCGCCAACGGCGTCACGGCACTCATTGATCCTCTCGCAGTCGACATGGGTCTGGTCCGGCCCTTGTTCGAGGGATCCGATCTCGCCGTGCTCCACGCCGCCCAGCAGGATCTGGACGTCCTGACGCAGTCCATCGGCTTCGTGCCGGGACGCATCTACGACACCCAGCTGGCGGCAGGCTTCGTGGGCTACTCCAGTCCGTCCCTCGTGAACCTGGCGGCAGCTCTCCTTCGCGTGAACGTGCCAAAAGGGGACAGACTGACCGACTGGCTGCGCCGGCCATTGACCGACGACCAGCGGAACTACGCGGCGTCGGACGTGGAACATCTGGCCACGATGAAGGGCATCATCGACCGGGAACTCGATGCCCGTGGACGGACAGCCTGGGCGGACGAGGCCTGCGAGGAGCTCCGCACGAGGCCCGTGGGCCCCGGAGATCCCTGGGACGCCTGGCTGCGCGTGAAGGACATCCGCACCGTGAAGGGTCGCTCGCGATGGGTGGCACGCCATGTCGCGCGGTGGCGGGAGGAGAGGGCGATGGATCTTGACATCCCGCCCCGGCACGTTCTGTCCGACATCGCACTGCTCGGAATCGCCCAGAGGGCGCCGCGTTCCCATGAGGACCTGTCCGCGTGTCGTGGTGTCGACGGTCGCCTCACGCGCGGGACCACGGGGGATGACTTGCTGGATGCGGTCGAGGACGCGTTGGATGACGCCGAGAAGGGGGATCTCAACTTTCCGTCGAATGACGGCGACGATCTCGACAAGTCGATGAGACCCGCGGTCACCCTCGTCGGGGTGTGGGTCGCAGAACTGGCCCGTCAGAGCGACCTGGATCCCGCGCTGCTCGGCACCCGGCGTGACATCGTGGAGCTTCTCTCGGGAACCCAAGGGGCGAGACTGTCGTCGGGTTGGAGAGCTGACATCCTGGGACATGACGTCGAAATGCTCGTCAAAGGTCGGCGCGCACTGACTTTCTCAACCGACGGGCTCGTGTCCGGGCTCCGGATGGTGCCAGTTGACGGCACTGATTGAGTCAGATTGCCCGAAAACGTCTCACCCGGGCTGTAACCTACGGGAGTTGTATTTAGCGGCCCCCGGGCCACCGACCGTTGGAGCCCGACCGTGAAAAAGGGTCGCCACCGCCGCTTCGAGGAAGCGCGCAAACTGAAGCAAGCTGGCCCGTCGGCGGCCGATCTCGGGCTCAATGAGTCCTCCCGCTCGGACAAGTCCGAGGAGGACGAGTACGCAGAGATCGCCGAGCGGTACGGCTGGGTGGACGAAGACGACGACGGGGCCGACGAGTCCGACGACGACTGACCCGCGCGGTCACCCCCGAAACATCATGAAGAACCCCCTCCGCAATGTCGCTCTCGTCGCGCACGTCGACCATGGAAAGACCACTCTCGTCGACGCCCTCTTGAGGTCGACAGGCACGTTCGCGTCCCACCAGAATCTCGTTGACCGCGTCATGGACTCCGACGACCAGGAGCGTGAACGGGGCATCACGATCCTCGCAAAGGCCGCCCGCGTGCGCTGGAAAGAAGTGCTCATCAACCTTGTCGACACACCGGGCCACGCCGACTTCGGCGGTGAGGTCGAGAGGGCCCTTGCGCTCGTGGACGGGATCGTGCTGCTCGTTGATGCAGCAGAGGGACCGCTGCCGCAGACTCGGTACGTCCTGTCGAAGGCCCTCGGGCGCGGCCTGCCCACGGTTCTCGTCATCAACAAGGTGGACAGACATGACGCCCGGCCCGCGGAGGTCCTCGAGGAGGTCGAGCAACTCTTCCTGGACCTCGCCACGACGGATGACCAGCTGTCCTTCCCCGTCGTCTCGGCTGTCGCCCGCGAGGGACGCGCGATGAGAGGGGTGGGGATGCCCGCGCCGGATGCGGACCTCTCTGCGCTTCTCGACACGATTCTCGAGACCGTGCCGGCTCCGTCCATGGATGAATCAGCGCCCCTGAGCGCTCTCGTGACCAACCTCGATGCCTCCGACTACGTCGGGCGCCTCGCCATCGGCCGAGTCCACAGTGGCATCATGCGCAAGGGGGACAACGTCTCCCTGTGGGGCAGGGAGACGGACGGGAACCCGTTGCGTCGGCGCATCGCCCAGTTGAGCGTCTTCGACGGCATCGGCCGGACAGAAGTCGACGAAGTGCGTGCGGGGGATCTGTTCGTCCTTGCGGGCATCCCCGAGGTCGAGGTCGGTGACACGATCTCAGCCCTTGAGGTCACTGCGGCCCTGCCGCGTCTCGAGGTGGACGAACCCGTCATCAGGATGAGTTTCGGTGTCAACACGTCGCCGTATGCGGGCCGAGAGGGCAAGTACGTCACAAGTAGGCACATCCGCGAGCGACTCCACAAGGAGATCCTCGGGAACGTGTCGATCAAGATTGCCGACACCGAGTCGGCCGACATCATGAGCGTCGCTGGCCGCGGTGAGCTGCAGTTGGCGGTGCTGATAGAGAACATGCGCAGGGAGGGTTTCGAGCTGCAGGTCAGCCGGCCCGAGGTCATCACGCGTGACATCAACGGCAAGAAGCACGAACCTCTCGAGGCCGGCAGTTGCGACGTTCCGGACGAGCATGTCGGCACAGTGACCCAGGCGCTGGCACCGCGGAAGGGCCGGGTACTGGACCTTCGCCCGGGCGACCCCGGTCGCACGATCGTGTCGTTCGAGGCCCCGTCACGCGGCCTGATCGGTTTCCGTTCGATGCTCATGACGGCGACGCGGGGCACGGCGTTGCTCCACCAGCACCACGCGGGTTGGACCCCCTGGGCAGGGGAACTGCCGCACCGAACAGGCGGAGCCATGATCGCGGACCGAATCGGCACCACCACGGCCTACGCCCTCGACAACCTCCAGTTGCGCGGGACGCTATTCCTCGGCCCCGGTGTGGAGGTCTACGAGGGCATGGTGATCGGCGAGGGCGCCCGCGGCGAGGAGATGGTCGTCAATGCGGTGCGTCCGAAGGAAAAGACCAACATCCGCACTCACAGCCACGATGACGGCCCGAAACTCGCCGCGCCCGTGGTCCACACCCTGGAGACCGCGATCGAGTGGATCGGGGACGACGAACTCGTCGAGGTCACACCCGCCAAGATCCGTGTCCGCAAGCGCATGCTCGGGCTCGAGGACCGGCGCCGGGCGTTCAAGAAACAGAATTCCTAATTCTTCTTTTTTGACACCTTGGCTGCAGTTGTGCTCCTGCTGTCATGGCGGCCGCGCACCGCAGGGTGGGGCAGCGGGGTCGCCCGGGGCCGCTCGAGGTAGATCGACAGGATGCCGTACGCCTCGGCGCCCATCAACTCGGTGAGTTCATCCTTGAAGTAGCGGAATGCGGGTTCGCCGCCGATGAACGCATCCGTCGTCTCGGTGCACCACCAGGCGAAATCGTCCCCGCCGGCGCCCCAGTCGCGCCGCTTCCACTCGCGCAAGGTGGATATCACGTGCCCGGAATCCTCGGTGTGTTCCTCGAGTCGCAGGGGCACCTGCCAGCAGACATCCGGTTTCCAGTCCATGTGGCGCTCGCCAGCCTCGACGGCAGCGATGTGGAAGGCACACCCTGTGCCGCCCCCGAAGCCCGGTGGGTTGTGGAAGATGCATGCCCCGTCGACGACGCGGGTCTTCGTCTCCCCGTCATCGTCCTCGTCCGTCCAGCCCTTCTTCTGCGCCGTCGCGTGGTTCTTCCAGTGGCGGGGCTCCAGTCGAGCCACGGCCTTCTCCACGGACCGTCGGTCATCCTTGTCCAGGAAGTGCGCACCGAAACTGCAGCAGCCCTGTGCCAGTGAGGCCGTCGGCTCGTCGTGGATGCCCTGGCAACCCTCGCCGTAGATGCATTTGTATGCCGAGGTGAAGAAGGTGGCGTCGATCATCCACGTTCGGTGTTCGCGAGGGTCCTCGAAACTGATCCATTCGTGGGCGACATCGTCGTGGGGCATGTGCCAACGCTAGGTGATGACTCGTCCCGGGGGGAACTCCGCACCCGTCTTCGAATGTACGGTTGTGACCGTGAGCAGCAGAGTCATCGACGACATCATTGCCAGACTCGAAGAGATCGGGGAGACTCTCGGCGAGGAATCCATGACGATCCTCAGGGAGGCCATTGATCGTGGCGAGACGGTGAGGCCCCCTGACGAGAAGGTCGTCTCGCAGGCGCGACGGGCGGTGGACAAGGCGATCCACCTCCTGTCGGGGCTGACCTCTCAGTAGCGGTTGACCGCCTCGATCAACGCCAGGAGGGGGGCATATCCCTTCCCGGTGTAATCGAGCACGAGTCGAGCCAGGCCGACATGGTCGTCGTCCCGGCGTTCTGCATCCGTGGGGCCCCCCGAACGGAAGACGCCCCGGTGGAGGTGCGCGAAACCCCTCGCGAGGGCCTCGAAGTCACCGTCCGGGACGGCACGGTTCAACCGCAGCACCAGCAACCCGTCGACGTGCCTGATGGAGTGGAAATTGGCGTAGAAGCCGTCGATGATCGACGCTGCCTCCTCCACGCTGCTCGTGATTCTGTAGAGGCCTGTGTCCTCCCTGGAGATGACTTCATGAGCAAGGAGCGTCGGCATCAGTGAGGCCATGATGGGCTTCCAGAACGGCTTGTCAGGCGGGTCGAGGAAGATGATCGGGGCCGGTGCGGACCTGCCTGTCTGCACGAGAGTGAGCAACTCGAAGGTCTCGTCGAGAGTGCCGAATCCCCCGGGGAGACAGACGAACGCGTGGGACTCCTTCATCAGCATGAGCTTGCGCGTGAAGAAGTACCTCATGGTCACGTGCTTGTCGTCCCCCTCGATGACCGAATTCGAGGACGCCTCGAACGGGAGCCGGATTGACACCCCGATGGACCGTTCCCGACCTGCGCCGACCATGCCGGCCTCCATGAGGCCCGGCCCCGCCCCCGTCACGACCATGAAACCGCGGTCAGCGACGAGTCGCGCGACGTCGACCGTGAGTTCGTAAATCTGGCTGCCTGCCGCTATCCGGGCGGACCCGAACACGGTCACTTTCCTCGTGTCGCGGTACGGGGCGAACATGGTGAAGGCTTCCTGCATCTCGTCCAGGGCGGCGGCAGCGATCTTGACGTCGAGTGACGACGCAGATCCCCCGACCAGTTCTGCCGCGGCCTCCACCAGCCTGAGGACCTGGCGCATTTCCGCTGCAGGTCGTTGCGACCCGGCAAGGGACTCCGTGAGCTTTCTCGCAGCCGACTCGAGGTCCTCGCTCAGGCCCATGGTGTCACCCTGTGACGTCGTCGTACGTGTCGCATCAACGCCGCCCGAGTGCGGCGGCCTTGGTCTCGAGGGCAGAGATGAGGTCGTCGAAACTTGCGATGAACGAGGCGACGCCGTCTCTCTCGAGTTTCGCCGCGACGTCCACCGTGTCCACGCCGTGCTCTGCGAGGACTGCCCACTGCGCGCGGGCAGAATCAACTGCTGTGTCGATGGTGCGGGCGGGGTTCCCGTGATCGGCGAAAGCCTCGAGAGTTGCATCGGGCAGGGTGTTGACCGTGTCGGGGCCGATGAGGGAATCCACGTAGAGGGTGTCCGGGTAAGCCGGGTTCTTGGTCGAGGTGGAGGCCCACAACGGACGCTGCACCTGTGCCCCTCGAGCAGCCAGTGCCTCCCAGCGGGGCCCTGAGAACGCGACCCGGAAAAGGTCGTAGGCAAGCTTGGCCTGGTTGACTGCGGCGGTGCCACGCAACGCCAGCGCGGCCGGCGTGCCGGTGGCCTCGAGACGTGCGTCGACCTCGTTGTCCACACGGCTGATGAAGAAGCTCGCCACACTCGCCACGCCGGCGAGGGGGAGTCCCGCGGCAGCCCGGTCCTCGAGGCCGGAAATGTAGGCCTCCATCACCTCGGCATGGCGGTCGAGGCTGAAGATGAGGGTGACGTTCACGTTGCGGCCCTCCGCGATCATCTGGCGGATCGGCCCGAGTCCCTCCTTGGTCGCGGGGATCTTGATCATGACGTTCGGGCGGTTGATTCGTTCGTGCAGCGCCCGTGCGGCTGCGAGTGTGCCGTTCCCGTCATGGGCAAGGGTCGGGTCGACCTCGACACTCACGAAGCCGTCCGCGCCCCCTGTTGCCGTGTGCAACGCGGAAAAACTGTCGAGTGCGGAGTGAATGTCGGCGATCACGAGCTCCCAGTAGGCCTCCACCGGCGTGAGGCCCTTTGATGTCTCCTCGTTGAACTGTGCGTCATAGTCCGTGCTTCCCTGGATCGCCTTCTGGAAGATCGTGGGATTCGACGTGAGACCGCGGACCCCACGCTCGATCAGGGAGTCGAGGGTGCCCGAGGCAAAAAAGCCACGTTGGAGGTTGTCGAGCCACGGGCTCTGTCCGTGCGCCTGCGAAAGGAGCCGCAGACGGTCGCTCACGGCGCGACACCCCGCACGGCGGCAATGACGGCATTCATGTTGATGCCGAGGTTGTCGAGCGCGACGGAGCCCGGAGCACTCGCGCCGAAACGGTCGATGCCCACGGACACGTCGGCATATCTGGACCACCCGAAGGTCGTTCCGGCCTCGACACTCACGACGGGCAGGCCAGCGGGGAACACATGGTCGTGCCACGTCCTGTCCTGCGCCTCGAACACCTCCCAGGATGGCATGGACACCACGTTGACGGCAGTTCCGTGGACGGCCAGTTCACGGGCGGCATCGAGGGCGAGCCCGACCTCGCTACCCGTGGCCACGACCACCGCCGACGGCGCCGCTACGGAGAGGACAGGAGCAGCACCCCGCAGGACCGCCTGCCCGTCTGTCGCCGCCGTCACCGTCTGGCGCGAGAGGATCAACGCTGTGGGGCCGTCGTGGGCAACTGCCTGACGCCAGGCCTCCACGGTCTCGTTCGGGTCTGCAGGCCTGACGACCCGCAGCCCAGGGATTGCCCGGAGCGACGCGAGATGCTCGACCGGCTGGCCAGCTGCGGCGTCCGCATCGACGATACCTGTTTCATCGAGCGGGCGCAGAGCACCTGCCGCGAGGTCGCCGCCATCATCGAGGCGGGGATCGCCCGCGGCGAGGTCAGCCTGGA
>SXYT01000168.1 GCA_005788205.1 Actinomycetota bacterium
GGTACGTCCGCTCGCATCACGTGTGGGGCACCCCGACGTTCGTCATGGATGACAAGGCGGTGTTCGTGCGGCTGCTCGACCACTCGCACGGTGACGCCGGGGCAGCCCGCTCCACGGTCGACCGCGTCGTCGCCGACATCCGCTGGCCGATCCTGAACGAGTTCAAGCACACCTCCGTGCCGATGTAGCCACCGGCCCGAGGACGAGCCCCCCAGACCCTTGTAGGTTGATTTCCATGCCCGGCTCCGAACGCAGGATGAGCGACACCGAGGCGCTGATGTGGCGGCTCGAGAAGGACCCCTACCTCGCCTCGACGTTCGCCAACATCACCGTGCTCGACCGACCGCCGGACATGGACCTGTTCTACGCACGCATGGAACGCACGTCCATGCTCTTTCCCAGACTGAGGCGGAGGGTCCAACTGGCGCCGGGGAACATCGGCAATCCCACATGGGTCGACGACGCAGGGTTCGACATCCGCCAGCACGTGCGCAGGATGGCACTGCCCGCTCCGGGGACGATGCGCCAGTTGCAGGACCTGGTGACGCTCCTCATCGCGGACCCGTTCGACCGGTCGCGCCCGCTGTGGCAGTTCATCGTGATCGACGGCCTGGAGGGCGGACGCAGCGCGATGGTGCTGAAACTCCACCACACAGTGACCGACGGCGAGGGCGGCGTCGAGCTGTCGCTCCAGTACCTCGACCTCGAGCGGGAGCCGGCCCCGCTCCCGCCCGTCGACCCCGACATCGTCAACTCGTTCTCCCGGGTGAAGGAACCCGATGCAACTGATGCCCTCCGCGGTGCAATGAGTGACTCGCTGCGCATCCCTGTCGCCGTGCTGAAGCAGGTCCGCGACGTGCTCGCGAACCCCTCCGTCCTCGGCGAGATCGGCTCCTCCACATCAGCGACCGTCCGCAGCCTCGTTGCCCAGCTCTCCGAGAACGACTCCGCACGCTCGCCCCTGTGGACCGAGCGCAGTCTCCGGCGCCGACTGGAGGTCGCACGGGTTCCCTACACCGAGATGCGTGCGGTGTCGAAGATGCTCGGCGGGACGCTCAACACCGCGTTCATCACGGCCGCAGCGCACGCAGCCGGCCGCTACCACGACCAGATGGGCGCGCCCGTGGAGTCCCTGCGGGCGTCGATGGCGATCAGCACCCGCACCGCCGGGACCGAGGGGAACGCCTTCTCACTGGTGCGCATGCTCGTGCCCACTTCCGACATGCCCGTGACCGACCGGTTCGAGGCGATCAACGAGGTCCTCACCGCCGCACGATCGAGCGGCGCGTCCGCAGCACTCGACGCGATCGCCACCGTGTCCACAGTGATGCCCACGTCAGTGCTCACGAGGCTGGCGAGGGCCCAGGCAGAGACGGTCGATTTCGCCACATCCAACGTGCGCGGCGCGGGGATACCGCTCTATGTGGCCGGGGCGAAGCTGCTCGCGAACTACCCGATCGGCCCGCTCGGCGGGGTTGCCTTCAACATGACACTGCTGTCGTATCTCGGCGGGCTCGACGTGGGCATCAACATCGACGAGGCTGCCGTGGAGAGCCCGGCGCTACTTCGCGAGTCGCTGCAGATGGCGTTCGACGAGCTGGTCGCGCTGGCCCCGGCTCAGGCCAAGAGCGCGGACGTGCCGCCACCGCCCCCGCCGTCACGGCGCAGGTGGTTCAGGCGCTCGCGCTGAGCAGCGAGCGCAGGTCGAGGAGAAGGTCCGCCACTTCGGTGGCGGAGACGAGCTCGCGACGGAGCATCTCGGCAAGTGCCTTGTCGATAAGGGCAATCGCCTCGGTCACCACTGGTTCGCGGGTCTCGATCATCTCCTGCTCCTTCTCTTTCCGGCGGCTCCGGGTGCTTGTAGGGCACTCCTTCGCCTCCCCCCACATCGTACAGAGGGGGCGGACCGCCGGGCGGATACCCCCGCGGTCCGCGGGTGACATGCGACCTGTGCTGTTCGCATAGGGTTCGCCGATGGACCTGAACGGGAAAACAACAGTCGTCACCGGCGCCGCGAACGGGATCGGTGCGGCTCTTGCCCGGCGCTTCCATGCGGCGGGCGCGCGCGTGGTCGTGGCCGACCGCGACTCCGGCCGTCTCTCCGCGGTGGAGGCGGAATTGAACGCCATCAGGCCCGGCTCGGCATTCGCCGTGGTCGCCGACATCAGCACCGAGCAGGGCAACATCGACCTCATCGACGCGGCGCGCGCCAAATTCGGCTTCGTCGATCTCTTCTTCGCGAACGCGGGGGTGGCGATGGGCACCGACCTCACCGACACGGACGAGGAGACCTGGTCCACGATCATGGACATCAACTTGAATGCCCACCGGTGGGCGGCCAAGCACCTCATCCAGGATTGGCTGGCTGCGGAAGAGGGCTATTTCTGCAGCACCGCCTCGGCGGCGGGACTTCTCTCCCAGATCGGCAGTGCCACGTACAGCGTCACCAAGCACGCGGCAGTGGCCTTTGCGGAATGGATGTCCATCACCTACGGCGACCGGGGCGTGCGGGTCTCGTGCCTGTGCCCGCAGGGCGTCAACACGAACATGCTGAACCCGCCTGACCGGCCGAAGGACCCGTCAGGGGCGATCGCGCGCACCGGGGGCGATGTGGTCAAGGCGTCGGGAGAGGTGCTGGAGCCCCATGAGGTGGCCGACATTGTCTATGCGCACATCCTCGAGGAGCACTTCCTCATCATGCCCCACCCCGAGGTGCACACCTACGAGAAGCGCAAGGTGGAGGACCGCGACCGCTGGCTGGCTGGCATGCGCCGCCTCCAGGCCAAGGTCATCGGCTGAGGCATGTGGCCGGGAGGAAAGCCCCCGGCTGACGGGCGGACTGCTCCTGCGCCGTAGTGTGCGGGGCATGGGAGTACGCCTCGATCCGTCCGACGAGTACATGCACGAACTGGGCCCTGAGTCCAACTTCAACGAGAGCATGTACATCAACTGCTTCGACCCCGCCACCCGCATGGGTGGCTGGTTCCGCATGGGCAACCGTGCGAACGAGGGTTATGCCGAGATGACAATCTGCATCTACCTGCCGGACGGCAAGGTCGCCTTCATGTTCAAGCGTCCCGCCATCGACAACAACGATGCACTCGACGCGGGTGGCCTCACCTGGACTGTGACGAAGCCGTTCGAGGAACTGCGCATCGACTACTCGGGCAAGGTGTGCGTGCTGGCCGACCCGCACGACATGGCGGACCCGAAATCGGCCTTCGCGAACAACCCGTTCGCCGAGTGCGAGGTGCACGTCACCTTCACCGGGCAGGGCCGTGAGTCGATGTTCGGCGGCGAGCCGGACACTCCCCACGAGACCCCGGGAGAAGAGTTCGCGAAGGGCCACTACGAACAGCTCGTGCAGGCAACCGGCTCCATCCGCGTGGGTGATCAGGAGTTCGCGATGAACGGCTTCGGCCTGCGCGACCATTCGTGGGGCCCGCGCTACTGGCAGGCACCGTGGTACTACCGCTGGCTGACCGCGAACTTCGGTGCCGATCTCGGTTTCATGGCGAGCCGCGTGGCGAAGAAGGACGGGCCGGGCTCGCGCGGGGGTTTCGTGTGGGACGGCGGGCGCATCCACCTCTGCGACGACGTCCAGATCAGCACTGTCACCGAGGGCGCTGATGCGTACCACCAGAAAGTGGCCGGCGTGATCCGCTCGTCGAAGTCAGCGAAGGAGTGGGGCTTCGAGGGAGAGGTCGAGAGCCTCATCCCGTTGCGCAACCGCCGCCAGGATCCGGACGGCAACTGGTTGATGACGCGCATCAGCGAGGGCATGACGAAGTGGACCATCACCTCCGGCGAGCACGAGGGCCGCACGGGCTTCGGGATGTCGGAGTACCTCGACCAGATCATCGACGGCCAGCCCGTCGGTATCGCCGAGTAACAGCACACAGCAGGGCGAAACGGGGGTCTTGACCCACGCCACCGTTACGGTGGCTCCATGGAATCGTCTCGTTCACTTCCCGTCCGTCGGCTGCCCGGGCGCCTGCGCCGATTGGTTGTTGTCGTGGTCGCCGCGGCGGTGTCAGCCGTGCTCGTCGTGGCGGCGTCACCGTCCGTCGCGTCAGCGGACCCGTTCACGTACGTGGACGTGTCCACCGGGTACCACGCCGCATGCGCAGTCACCGATGACGGGTCCGCGGTGTGCTGGGGATGGAACCAGGCGCGGTCGCTCGGCACCGCGGACACCTCGGAGAGGGTCGCGACACCGTCACGGGTGGAGCTTCCCGGCGGCCAGCGCTTTGCATCGGTTGCCGCGGGCGAGTACTTCACCACCTGCGGTGTCACCACCACGGGTGCGGCGTACTGCTGGGGCCAGCACCACCTGGGCAGCTACTTCTCGCCCACCAGCACCACGCCGGTCCGTGTGGAACTGCCGTCCGGCGTGCGAGTGCGCAGCCTGGCGAACGGCGGCTCCATCGCGTGTGCGGTGTCCACCGTCGACGAACTGTGGTGCTGGGGCGATGTCCTCGACTTCGGCAACGGCAGCACGGAGGGCACCCGCACCCCCGAGCGCGTGCCCATGCCGGACGGCTCCGGTGTGCGTTCCATCGATGTCGGCCCCGGTGCGGCCTGTGCCGTCACCACGTCGCAGCGCCTCTACTGCTGGGGCACGAACGGCGACGGCGAGATCGGCATCGGGTACGTCTCCACCAAGGTCAGCCTTCCCGCGGCCGTCCTGCTCCCCGCCGGTGTCGAGCCTGCCTCCGTGTCCGTGGGGCTCGGCCGCGTGTGCGCACTCGACACCTCCGGCACCGGCTGGTGCTGGGGCGACAACTACGAGGGCTCCTTCGGCGACGGCACGTACACCGACAGCCGCACGCCGCGCCGCGTGTTGACACCCGACGGGGAGGCACTGACATCGCTGCAGACAGCCTGGTACCACACATGCGGCACGGGCACATCAGGTATCACCTGGTGCTGGGGGCGCGGCGGCTTCGGCGAGCTCGGCACCGGCACCACGCTCGGGGGCAAGACGTTCCGCCAGCCCGTCCTCCCCGCAGGCGTGACACTCGGCCGCATTGCCGTCGGGCTCGCCACCACGTGCGCGATCGACAATTCCTCCCGGGTCTGGTGCTGGACCGGCAGCGACTGGGGCGTGGCCGGCACTGGCGACCTCACGAGGTCGTTGTTCCCGCGTCTCCTCGCGCCGATCGGTTCGCCGACCGTCACTGCGGCTGAGCCACGCGAGACCGGGGCGGAGCACGCGGTGATCCGGTCGTTCGTCAACCCGAACGGTGCATCCACCACGTTCACCGTCGAGGTGGCCACCAACCCGCAGTTCACGGGTGCCGTGCGCCACCCGGGGACCACGGTGCTCCAGGGCGGCCGCTACCTCCCTGTCGAAGTCGGCGTCAGGGTCACCGGGCTCGCTCCCCGCACCGTCCACCACGCCCGCGTTGTCGCTGTCAACACGCACGGCACCGTCACCGGTGCCGCAGTCTCGTTCACGACACTCGGGTCAGAGCCGTCCTTCGGGGCACCGTCATCGGGAGGAATCGGTGGCACGACCGCCAGCGCATCGGTCACCGTCGACCCCGGCCTGCTGCAGACCTCCGTGCACGCGGAGATCTCCGCATCCACCGACTTCGCCACGTCACGGCGTGTCGATCTGGCGGGACTCACCGATGCCATGGCCGAGTCACGGGACGCGTCTTTTGCCTCCCTCCTGCCGCGGACGGCGCACCACGTGCGGTTCGTCGCCACGAACAGGCTCGGCACCGTCATCTCGGCGACTCTCACCTTCGTCACGCTCGGCTCCGAGCCCTCCGTGTCCGGCACATCGACATCAGCCACTGCAGGTTCGGTCACCGTCACGGCATCCGTCGAGGGTGGGGACCTCGCAGGCAGCGCAGTCGCGCACCTGTCCACCAACGAGGACTTCGTCGATGCCGTCCAGTCCGGGGCGACGGAGTGGCCCGAGGGACAGGATTCCTCACCTTCCTTCACGTTCCGCGGCCTCGCCCCACGCACGGCGTATTGGGTCCGGGTCACGGCCCGCAATGCACTCGGCTCGGCAACGGGAGAATCCGTCAGCGTGACCACTCGAGGGGGCGTGCCGGTGGTGGGCACGCTGACTGCCGCGACAACCGGCACCACATCGGCAACCGTGGAGGCCTCCGTCGACGCCACGGGGTTGGCCACCACCCTCATCGCCCAGGTCGCCACGAACGAGTCGTTCACCGCGGGCCTCGACGAGCACTTCCTCGGGAGGTTCTCGGGCGAGGGTTCCTCGATCCGCCGTCTCGTGCTCTCCGGTCTCACGCCCGGCACCGAGTACCACGTCCGCTACGTCGCCTCGAACGATGCGGGCATCACCACTTCCACTGCGGTCTCCTTCGTCACGCCGCGACCGGTCGGGGTGGAGATCAACAACGGCGACGACTCCACGTCTGATCCCGCCGTCACGCTGCGCATCACCGCCCCGGCAGGAGCAGTCGCGATGAGGCTGGCCGACAACGCCCTCATGCGGAACGCCCGGGTTCTCCCGCTCGCCCCCTCGGCCACGTGGACATTCCCTGCCGCCACAGGTACGCCCGTCACCCGCGGGGTGTGGGTCACGTTCCACGACGAGAGCGGCCGTGCGACAGCCCCCCACGGCGACACGATCATCGTGGAGGCCAAGGAGGCAGAGGAGCCCGGCGACGAGCCCGGCGTGGACGAACCCGGCGACGACACCGCACCCGTGGTGGTCTCGGCGCGCATCGTGAAGGTCTCAGCGAATGCGGCGGGCAAGACGTCAGCCGCGCGCACCAGGCTCTCGGTTGCGGGGCGAGACGCATCGTCCGGGATCACACAGGTCCAGATCCGCACCAAGGCAGGCATCACGCGCCACAGCGTCTCGGCCAGCCGCAGTCTCGCGGGGGTGTTCACCTCCCCCTCCCGCACCGGGATCTGGGTGCGTCTCGTGGACGCGGCGGGCAACACCTCGAAGTGGGTACGGGTGCGCGGCTGAGCACAGCCGCGGCGAACGTCAGCCCCGCATCATCCAGCCGTCAATGAGGCGGCGCGCGATGGAGATCGAGCCGGGGATCATCGGGATGTCGTCGCGGCGGCACCACCTGGCATCCATGATTTCCGTCTCGTCGAGCACGAGGTCACCGGACACATAGCGGGCAGTGAAGCCGAGCATCAACGAGTTCGGGAAGGGCCACGGCTGACTCGCCACGTACGAGATCTCCGACACCGTGATTCCGACCTCCTCCAGCACCTCGCGGGCGACCGCCTGCTCAAGGTTCTCGCCCGGCTCCACGAACCCGGCGAGGCACGAGTAAAGGGGCAT
This sequence comes from Actinomycetota bacterium, assembly GCA_005788205.1. Classification (GTDB taxonomy): domain Bacteria; phylum Actinomycetota; class Acidimicrobiia; order Acidimicrobiales; family Ilumatobacteraceae; genus UBA2093. The sequence goes on from SXYT01000168.1 coordinate 7,292, forward strand.
CGGGAAGTTCGTGCCCCGCGCGAGGAGTGCCTCCTCGTCGTCACCCTCGCCGCGGGTGACGAGCGTGATGATCGCGGGTGAGAGCCGCGGGAACGCCATCAACCTGCACGAGGGACACCTGAACGCACGCTCGTTCGCGGCGAGCTCCGTCGGGGTGGCGCACCGCCCGCAGAAGCGGTTCGTGCGGGCCCACTCGACCAGCTGCACCGCGCGGCCCGCGATCGCCCAGTCGGTCTCGCTCACCCTCCCGAACAGCGAGTACAGGTCCGCCTCCGCCCCGAACGCCGGGTCCTCCCCGGCCGGCACGTCGATCCCCCAGCACGCCACGGTGCCGTGCATGCCGAGGAAGTGGTGGTCCCACCCGTCCCCGGCGGGCCTGTCATCGACGAACACCTTCGCGCCGATCACATGGATGTACCGGTGGCCCGAGGCATCCGGGTGGACGGAAAGGCCGGGGACGAAGGGGTCGATCTGTGCACTCATCCCGACTGACGGTAGTTCGCGGGGGCGTGCATAGGATGAGCGAATGGCAACCAGAACATCCAATGTCGTCATCGTCGACGCGGTCCGCACCACCATCGGCCGCCGCAACGGTGGACTCTCATCCCTCCATCCCGCCGAGGTTCTCGGCCTCGTCCAGAAGGGGATCGTCGACCGCACCGGCATCGACCCCGCCCAGATCGAGCAGGTCGTGGGCGGCTGCGTCAGTCAGGTGGGCGAGCAGGCGTTCAACGTCACCCGCACCGCATGGCTCGCCGCCGGCCTCCCGCTGACCACTGCGGCGACCACCGTCGACACCCAGTGCGGTTCCTCCCAGCAGGCCACGAGCCTGGCGGCGTCGCTCATCGGGTCGGGCGTCGTCGACGTTGCACTCGCGTGCGGCGTCGAGGTGATGAGCCGCGTGCCGATCGGTGCTGGCGGAAAGAAGGAGCTCGGTCTCGGTGTGCCGATCCCGAGGACCTACTTCGGTCGGTACGAGATGACCTCCCAGTTCGAGGGTGCCGAGCGCATCGCCGACAACTGGGGCATCACCCGCGCCGACACCGACCTGTTCGGCTACAACTCGCAGGTGCGTGCCGCACGCGCCTGGGCAGAGGACCGTTTCGCGGGCCAGTACATCGAGGTCACCGCCCCCGACCGTGACGAGAACGGCAACGCCCTCGACACGATGCACACCGTCTCGCGTGACGAGGGCATCCGCGAGACCACCCTCGAGAAGCTCGCCACCCTGAAGCCCGTCGCGCGAGAGAACGGCGTGCACACCGCAGGCAACTCCTCGCAGATCTCCGACGGCGCATCAGCAGTGCTGATGATGACGGAGGACAAGGCGAAGGCTCTCGGCCTCACGCCGCGTGCCCGCGTCATCGACTCGTGCAACGTCGGCGTGGACCCGGTGTTCATGCTGACCGGCCCGATCGACGCCACGAAGCGCCTCCTCTCGCGCAACAACCTGACGATCGACGACATCGACGAGTTCGAGGTCAACGAGGCATTCGCATCCGTGGTGCTCGCTTGGGCGAAGGAACTCGGCGCTGACCTGGAGAAGACCAACCCGAAC
>SXYT01000169.1 GCA_005788205.1 Actinomycetota bacterium
GCTGGCCGCGGCCGATCGGGGTCATCGCGTCGATCGACTTGATGCCGGTCTGCAGGGGCTCGTGCACGGGCTTGCGTCCCATGATGCCCGGGGCCTGCACCTCGACGCGACGGTCGATGGCGCCGACAATGTCGCCCTTTCCGTCGATCGGTGTGCCGAGCGCGTTCACCACGCGGCCGAGCATCGCGTCACCGACAGGAACCGAGAGGATCCGGCCCGTTGCGCGGACCGTCTGGCCCTCCGCGATCGCGTCGGCGTCACCCAGGACCACCGCGCCGATTGATGCCTCGTCGAGGTTCAGCGCGAGACCGATGGTGCCGTCCTCGAACTGCAGCAGTTCGTTGACCGCGCACTTCGGCAGGCCGGACACGCGGGCGATACCGTCGCCGACCTCGGCGACATGGCCGACTGTCTGCTGCTCGAGTGTCGGCGAGAAGCCCTCGAGGCCCTTGGTGATCGCGCTTGCGATGTCACTGGCGGAGATTGTGATGTCTGCCATTTCTTTTCCTTCTTCGATTGCGAACTACGACAACCGGGCCTTCACCCGGTCGAGCTTGGTACGGACTGAGCCGTCGATGACCTTGTCGCCGACGGTGGCGACGATGCCACCCACGACCGATGGGTCGACGATGACCTTGACGTTCACGGGCGTGCCGACGGCCTTGGCCAGCTCGTCGCCGAGACGGCGCTGCTGGTCCTCGGAGAGGGCGACCGCGGTGCGGACCTCGGCGACGGCACGACCCTGGGAGGACGCCGAACGGTTGCCGATGGATGCCGCGATGGCAGGGATGTCGCGACCGCGACCGGCCCCGATCACCATGCCGAGCAACTGTGCCGTCAGCGGGTGCGCACCCTTGCCGGCGAGCAATTGCTCCACGATGCCCTGACGGCGCTCGATCGGGATGGCCTGGTCGCCGAGGGCGGAACGGAGACCGTCGTTCGACTCGAGTGCGCCGGCGACGGCGCCGAACTCGGCGTCGACGCGGGAGAGGACTCCCTCTGCCTCGGCGATGTCGGCGAGTGCCTTTGCGTACGCGGCGGTGCGTGTGTCGCTCATCGTGCTGCCCCCACGTTGCTGATGAAGCCCTCGATGAGGTCCTGCTGGGCGGCGTCATTGAGGGCTGCCTTCACGACGCGGTCGACGGCAACGGACGAGAGCCGCGCAATCTCACTTCTGATCTCGTCGTTCAGACGGCCGGAAGCGGCCGCCACGTCGGCGTCCGCCTTTGCCTCGAGGTCGGCCGCCTCGGCGGCGATCCGCGCGCGGCCTTCACCGAGGACCGCCGCGGCCTGGGCATCTGCCTCGGCGAGGAGCCTCGAACGCTCGGCCCCTATGTCACCGAGCGCGGTGCGGATGCGGGTCGCCTCGGTCTCTGCGGACTCGCGCAGCGACCTCGCGTCGTCGAGCTCCTTCTGGATGCGCTCGGTGCGCGCCGTGAGCGACGTCTTGAACATCGGCAGCGCGAACTTGTAGAGGGCTCCGAAGACGATCAGCGACGCGATGCCGCCGTAGATGATCTCGGCGGTCTCGGGGAGCAACCAGTGGTGCGTCTCGTAGCTGCCGACCTCGGCGATCAGGGACAGTGTCCGGTTCATCGTGATCCTGCGCTTTCCATCGCGGCGGAGACCGCCGACTGCACGGTGGCCGCATCAGGCGCGCGGCCGGTCGCGAGCTCGGCGGCACGACTGGCCACCTGCGAGACGGCGACTGCCACCTGGTCGCGGACAGCGGCGCGGGCGGCGGCGTTCTCGGCTTCGGCCTCCGCACGCTTGGCGGCGATCCGGGCGTTCACCTCCGCGAGCTTGGCCTGGCGCTCCGCGTCGACGGTCTGGCGGGCCTTGTCCACGCGGGCGGCGGCCTCGGCACGGACGGCCTCGAGGGCCCTCTCGTACTCGGCGACCTCGCCGCGGGCGTCAGCCTTTGTCCTGTCGGCTCCCTCGATGTCCCCGCGGATACCCGCGTACCGCGCATCCATCCCTTGCTTGAGCTTCGGGAAGAGGAAGAACCGCATGAGCACGAACAGCACGATGAAAGACCCCGCGGCCCAGGCAAGTTCCTTGGTCTCGGGGGCGATCGGGTTCGGTGCGGTCTTGGTCTCGGCGGTGGTTTCGCCTTCGGCGGACGGCGCAGCAGCGAGCGTGGTGGCCTCCTCCCCGACGACCGTTGTGTCGGTCGTGTCGGAGGCGGCCAGCCGCACGTTGACAATGCGTCCGTTCGATTGGGTGACTATCGCAGTCAGCATCTCAGCTCCTGGACTCCGTGCAGACGGAGATCGTTGGTGGACGTGGACTCAGTCGCGGATCAGGCGAACTTGAGGAGGATGAACACCACGAAGCCGATGAGCGCGAGCGCCTCGGTGAACGCGATGCCGAGGAACATGGTGGTGCGGACCATGCCGGCTGCCTCAGGCTGGCGGGCCATCGCCTCGACGGACTTGCCGACGAGGTAGCCGATACCGATGCCGGGCCCGATCGCGGCGAGACCGTACGCGAAACCCGCCGACATTGCGGCGTTCGCGTTCTTCTCGTCGGCCGCCGTGGCTTCTGCCGCGGCGATGAGGTGTGCAATTGCTTCCATTGTGTTTTCTCCTATGAGTGAGTTAGTTGGGAGACCTGTGTTGTCCGGGCTCAGTGCTCGGGGTGAGCCGCGCCGCCGATGTAGACGGCGGTCAGCATCGCGAAGATGTATGCCTGCAGGAACGCGACCAGCACCTCGAACGAGGTGAGGAAGATCAGCATGACGAACGGCAGGATGCCGACCGGGATCAGCACCTTGTCCTTCGCCTGGAAGAGAGCCTCGGAGAGGAGGGCGAACGTGACGAGGAGGATGTGGCCCGCCATCATGTTGGCGAAGAGTCGGACGGCCAGGGAGAACGGCCGAACGATGATCGCGGAGATGAACTCGATCGGGGTCACGAGGACGTAGAGAGCCTTCGGCACGCCGGGCGGGAACAGCGTGCTCTTCAGGTAGCCGCCGAGACCTTGGTGCTTGATGCCGACGCCGTTGTAGATGACCCACACCATGAGCGCGAGGAACATGGGAACTGCCATGCGCGCGGTGGCGGGCATCTGGAGGAACGGGATGATGCCGGGCACGTTGCAGAGGTAGATGAAGAGGAACATGGTGAGAAGGAACGGCGTCCACGGGAGCCCTTCCTTGCCCATGGTCTGCATCACGACACCGTTCTCGATGAACTCGACGATGGTCTCTGCGAGGTTGCGCACACCCTTCGGGGCGGTGCTGTGGTCCTTGCGCGCGGCGAGCAGGAAGATGACGACGCTGATGAGTGTCGCGAGGACCGCAATCAGCGCGATCTTGTTGAAGCCGGGGAAGATGTCCTTCCACCGGAGAATCGAGTTGATTTCCGGAAACTCAAGAGCAATCACGATGTGGTCCTATCAATGTTTCTCAGCCGCGCTGGTCGGGGGCCATTCTTGCCTATTCGGGCGCAATCCGGGAAATGCGAGCGAAGCGGCGATGAACTTCATCTCCCAGAAGAGGAGACCAAGGTGCGACACGATGATAGTTGCACCGAGCGAACCGAGTGACACCCAGGAGGCGTCGCGCACTAGGTAGACGGCGAGGCTGATGAGGCCCAGCCGGATGAGGTAGCCGAACAAGCTCACCCCCATCATCAGAGCGAGGGAGATGGGCGCCGTGACCGCGATGAGGGCGGCGGCGACGGTGAAGTTGAGGAGCACGAGAGCAAGGGCGAAGGCGGACGAGAGGGCCCCGTCGAGCCCCCAGATGACACCTGTCACAACGAGGAACACCGGTGCGACCCACAGCCCACGCCTCACGATGTCGCGCGAGATGCCCACCTCGGGGGCCTGCCCGGAAGCGGCCGCGGCGAGCGGACTCTGGTGCACGCTCATCTTCCCGCACTCCGGACCGCATCGGCGCGGGCCTGCTCGAGCGTGCGCATCCGGGCCGAGTAGGTGAAGTACATCTTGATGAACTGCCCCACCGTGCCGAACACCGTCAGTGCGACCATGAACAACGGTGTGGCACCGAGCCACACGTCGAGACCGAGTCCGATCAGGAAGAAAACGAGGACGACGCCGGCCAGTTCCGCGCCGTTCGAGATGCTCGAGTCGATCGCAGTGACCGGCTTGGGCTTGGGGAGGAATTTCAACGCTGGCTGTCCGTTGTCTCTGGTGTCCCACGACATTGTGAAACAGGGAACAATGTAGGCGACCCGCGCCCAGAGCCGCCAATCAGCGCGCCCGGCGCTCTGTGCCATCGGCCACCGGGACGAAAACGGGACCGGGTCTCAGAGGTGCGGAACCCCGTCCCTCTCCCCGGCCGGTGCCTCCGCGGCGGGCGGCTGGCGGCGCAGGTCAGGGTGCAGGACCGTGTACAGGAAGAGGACGAGTCCGATCATCACGAACGGGGCTGCGTTGTTCGCCTCGGGGTTGAAGACCGGCAGCAGCACGAACCCGGAGAGGAGTGCCGTCCACAGCCACAGGATGGCAACGGCCCTCCGCGGCCCGTGCCCGAGGTTGATGAGGCGGTGATGGAGGTGCCCCTTGTCCGCCGTGGAGAAGCTCTGGCGGCGGGCGACCCGCCGGAGGATGGCGAACACCGTGTCGAAAATGGGGACACCGAGGATGATGAGGGGGATGGCGAGTGGGGCGAGAAAGAAGTACGTCTGGCCGCTGAAGCCCTGGGTCACCGGGTCTGCCCGCCCGCCCACGACGCTCGTCGAGACCGCCACGAGGAACCCAAGCAGGTAGGCCCCGCCGTCCCCCATGAAGATCGATGCCCTGTTCGCGTTGAAGGGCAGGAACCCCACGCACACACCCACCGTGATGATGGCCACGAGCGGCCCCGCGTTCGGCTCCGACAGGAGCCTGAGGTCGCTGAGGTGGCGCGAGTAGATGAAGAAGCTGGCCGAACCGATCGCGACGATGCCGGCGGCGAGGCCATCGAGGCCGTCGATGAGGTTGATCGCCTGCGTCATCCCGAGCAACCAGACCACCGTCACGATCGGGATCCAGTCACTTGACAGCTGCAGGACCCCGGCGAATGGCACCCGGAAGTAGAACATCGTGACGCCGAACCACACCAGGATCATCCCCACGAGGACGGTGGTGAGGATTCGCGCCGGGGGCGACACCTCCTTCACGTCGTCGCGGACCCCGATGAAGATGATCACCGCGGCACCGAGGACGATGCCGAGCGGTTCGGAGTTCCCGTCGAAGAGCGGCGAGAACCGGTCCATCCGCCAGGCCATGAACATCGCCACGAGGAACCCCGCGAACATCGCGATGCCCCCGACGTCCGGGGTCGGCCTTGTGTGGACCTTGCGGGCGCTCGGCATCGCGACCCAGCCGAGACGGCTGGCCATGGCGCGCACGGCAGGCGTCGTGACGAACGTGACGAGGGCGGCGCATCCGCCCACCATGAAGTATCCGTTCAGGTCACCCACGGTGCGAGCCTAGGTTCGCCGCACGGGCAGGGCTGTCCACCCGTGCCGGGACTCGCTCAGAAGGGTTTCGGGTACACGGGGAAGCGGCCACAGAGTGCCGCGACCTTCGCCTTGACCGCGGCAACTGCCGCCTTGTCCGACCTGCAGCGCAGTGCCTCGGCGATCAGCGACGCAATCTCGGCCATCTCGGGCTCCTTCATCCCCTGTGTGGTCACGGCAGGGGTGCCGATGCGCACCCCTGAGGTGACGAAGGGGCTGCGTGGGTCGTCCGGGACGGTGTTCTTGTTCAGGGTGATGCCGGCCTCGTCGAGCACCGCCTGTGCCTCCTTGCCGGTGCACTCCGCATCGAACGTCCGGAGGTCCACGACCATCAGGTGGTTGTCGGTGCCGCCGCTCACGATGCGGAAGCCGTGCCCGGTCAGATCGGCGGCGAGCGCCGAGGCGTTGCGCACGATCTGGTGGGCGTACTCCCGGAACGACGGGTCGAGCGCCTCACGGAACGCCACAGCCTTCGCGGCGACCGCGTGCTCCAGTGGGCCGCCCTGGCTGCCGGGGAACACCGCCTTGTCGATCACCTGCGCATGCTCTGCCTTGCTGAGGATGCACCCTCCGCGCGGGCCGCGCAGCGTCTTGTGCGTGGTGAACGTGACGACATCGGCGAACGGCACGGGGTTCGGGTGGGCACCGCCGGCGACGAGCCCGGCGAGGTGCGCGATGTCGAACATGAGGAGCGCACCGACCTCGTCGGCGATCCGGCGGAAAGGCTCCGGCTCGAGACGCCGCGAGTAACTGGTGGTGCCGGCAACGATCATCTTCGGGCGGTGCTCCAGAGCCATCGCACGGACCTCGTCCAGGTCGATGCGCTGGTCTCCCCCGCTCACCCCGTAGTTCACGAAGTTGTAGAGGATGCCGCTCGCGTTCACCGGCGAGCCGTGGGTGAGGTGACCGCCGTGGTCGAGACTGAGCCCGAGGAGCGTGTCGCCCGGATTCAGGAGCCCCAGGTACACCGCCATGTTCGCGCTGGCGCCCGAGTGCGGCTGCACGTTCGCATGGTCGGCACCGAAGAGCTTCTTCACGCGCTCGATGGCGAGCGCCTCCACGTCGTCGACCACGGAGTTGCCGCCGTAGTAGCGCTTCCCCGGGTAGCCCTCGGAGTACTTGTTGGTGAACACAGAGCCGGTCGCGCGCATCACGTCGGGCGACGTGAAGTTCTCGCTGGCGATCAACTGCAGGCCGGTGTTCTGGCGGACGCGCTCCTTCTCCAGGAGGTCGAACACCTCGGTGTCATGGTCGTTCTCTGATGGCCAGGGCATTTACTTGCTCGATTCCTCGTTCTCGATGTCCGTGAGCATGGCGACGCGGCGCTCGTGCCTGCCTCCCTCGAAAGGGGTGGAGAGGAAGGTCCGCAGGATCTCCTCGGCGAGACCCGTGCCGACGACGCGGGCCCCCATGCTGAGCACGTTCGCGTTGTTGTGCTCGCGCGCCATCCGCGCGGTGTAGAGGCAGTTGCAGAGAGCAGCGCGGACGCCCCGCACCTTGTTGGCGGCGAGCTGCTCGCCCTGGCCGCTCCCCCCGAGGACGATGCCGAACTCGGCCCTGCCGTCGCGGACGGCCCGGCCGACAGCCGCACAGATCGGCGGGTAGTCGCAGCTCTCGGTGGAGTGCGTGCCGAGATCCTGCACGTCATGGCCCCCGGACGACAGAATCGAGATGAGGTGCTGCTTCAGGTCGTACCCGGCGTGGTCTGCTCCGA
>SXYT01000003.1 GCA_005788205.1 Actinomycetota bacterium
GCGTCGCCTCGTGCATCGGCATGTAGAAGGTGGTCGCAAAGACCGTGTTCAGCACCAGACCGGCCCACAGCGGGATGCCGCCCCGCACCCCCGCGACGATGACCGCGACCCAGCACACGGAGAAGAACAGGAACGTCAGCACGATGCGCGGCTGGAAGCCTCCCCAGTACCTGGCCGCGACGGCATTCTCGGCACGCACGATGTCCCGACGTTGTTCCGTGGTGAGACCCCCGGCGGGGCCTTCCACCTGCTCGACGAGCAGGTCGTCGAGCGCCTCCGGGTCAGGTGCAGTTCCGTCCATGTCGCGAGACTACAACTGCGGACAGGTCACGTGACTAGTGCTGATGCCCGAAGTTACTCGCCCGTCTCGCCGTCCACTGCCTCGCGGATGAGGTCTGCGTGGCCGTTGTGGCGCGCGTACTCCTCGATCATGTGCACGAGGATCCAGCGCAGGCTCGGGGCCTCGCCGTTGTCCCATGTCCCGCGCGAGAGCTGGTCCAGCCCGCCGGTCGCGAGGGCAGCGGCCACGTCCCCGCGTGACTTCGCGCATGCCGCGGCCCACCTGGCACGGACCTCGTCCGGCGGCATCGTCAACGCCTCGTTCCACTCCCAGTCCGGGTCGGCGGCGAAGTCCGCCCCGCTCCACGTGTCCGCACGTTCCCTGTCGTGCAGGAAACACGAGAACCAGTGGTCCTCCACCCATGACATGTGGTTGAGCAGCCCGGCGAGGGTCATAGTTGACCTCGCGGTGCGCAGCACCATGCCCGCGGCGTCGACACCCCGGCACTTCCACTCGAGCGTGGCCCGCTGGTAGTCGAGGAAACCGAGCAGGGTCTCCACCTCGCCGACTGCCGGCTCGGGCTCCGGCCGGCCGTGGTCATCGACGACGGTCATCGCCCGGCGCCTCCCCGGAGTGCCGCGAAATCGAGGTCTGCCGTCTCCACGGTCCCGCCGCGGCGGCCGGGGGCGCGGTGCCAGTGCCAGTACATGTTGGTGTGCGCGATCACGGATGCCGCCGGCATCTCCGTGCCGTCCCACTCCGCGTCGTTCGTGGTGTGCGCATCGGAGACGAGCAGCGCGTCGTACCCACGCGCGACGGCGCCGTGCAGCGTGGAGCGCACGCAGAAGTCGGTCTGGGCGCCGGTGACGACCAGCTGCGCCGCACCGAGGCGGTCGAGCACTTCCTCGAGGTCCGTGCCCTCGAACGAGTCCCCGAAGCTCTTGTGCACCACCGGTTCTCCATCAGCCGGCATGAGCTCACCCACGATGCGCCAGCCCGGGGTGTCCCGCACCAGTTCGTCGTCCGAGTGCTGCACCCAGACCACCGGCACCTCCGTGTCGCGGGCCTTCCCGACGACGGCTGCGATTCGCGCCACCACGCCGTCACGGTCGTGCGCCTGCTCCACCACGGCCGTCTGCACGTCGATCACGATGACTGCGGTGCCGGTCCGTCCCTTGATTGTCGTCACCGGGTGAATCTACCGCCCGCCGGGGGCGAGGGCGCCGGGCGTGATCCGCATGACGGAGCAGTCGTCCCCGCCGAACCGCCGGGGGCCGACGTGAACGAACCCCATTCGCTCGTAGAAACGGACCGCCCGCACGTTCGTCGTGAGCGGGTCGATGAGAACAGCGGGTGCCGCGTGCGTGCCGAAGCAGCGCCGCAGTGCGGACTCCATCATCTGCCTGCCGATCCCGCGGGATCTGTGGCGCTCCTCGCCGATCCAGATGTCGATGGCCCATGCACCTGGTTCGACGTCGTCGCCCCAGTAGTGCGTCTCCTCACGCGCGGCATCGATCAGCACCACGACACCCACTGGCTCGCCGTCCGCCTCGGCCACGAGGATCTCCCTCCACTCGACTGAGCGCGGCACCTCCCATGCCCAGTCGAAGACATCGTCATCCCCTCCCGACTCGGCGACGTCGGGGTCCTCGTCCCACAGTTCCAGCAGCGGGACGTCCGCTGCCACCGCGGGCCTGAGGACCACGACCGGGTCTTCTGTGGGTGCTGACGTCACGGGAGAATCCTGCCACCGAGTGGCATGGGCACCGGAAACCCGCCGTCGAGCAGGAGCAGCGGTGAGTACGGTCGTGCCGTGCCTGGCTTCACGTTGCGCGAACTCGTCCCTGCGGACGCTCAGTGGATTGCCGAGGCCTGCACGGACGCGGAGATCCTCCGCTGGACCCTGGTGCCGCGTCCCTACACGCTCGCCCACGCCGAGCAGTTCGTCGTCGACCGGGCCGGGGAGCTCGCGGTGTGGGTCATCACGGACTCCACCGGCAGCCGCGGGGCGGGCGTCATCAGCATCCACCGCATCGACGAGGAAACAGGCACCGCCGACATCGGGTACTGGGTGGCACCGTGGGCCCGCCGCCGCGGTGCCGCATCGACCGCGGTGAGAGAGCTCGTCCGTGCGGCGTCAGCAATGGGCAACGTGCGGTTCCTCGCGGCACTCATCGCAGAGACGAACGCTGCGTCACGCAGGGTCGTGGAGTCCGCGGGATTCGCCCCGGTCGGGCCCACCGGCACAGGCGCGGACGGCGGGAGCGCCGCGGGCACCTGCCCCGACGGCGACGCCGAGGTCACAGCGCTGCGTTACGTGCTCGCGATCTGATTCCCTTCAGCGAGTCAACCCTTGCGGCGGATGAGGCAGAACTCGTTGCCTTCGGGGTCGAGCATCACGAGGAAGAAGTTCGTGGGTTCCTCGACGGTCTCGCCGCGCACGGTCGCGCCGGCACTCACCGCCGCCGCGGCGGCTTCCTCGATGCTCTCGACCTCGATGTCCAGGTGGACGCGGTTCTTCGCGGACTTCCCCTCGGGCACCTTCTGGAAGCCGAGGTTGCCGATCCCGGGGACGTCGCGCAGCGCCACCCAGTCGTGGCTCTCGGTGCGCGGGTCGATCTCGCCGCCCACGAGCCGCAACCAGAAGCGCGCGAGCACGGCGGGCTCGGCACAGTCGATGGTCGCGGCGAGCACTCGTCCGATGTTCACGGCACGACGCTAGCGACGGCACGCGACGTCGCGCTCGGGCTCCACGACACGGAGACTGCGTGCCGGCCGGGGTTACGCTCGCCCGATGGCCGGCAACGAAGGCGACAGGACGCGGCACTTCCCCGCCATCGAGAAGAAGCATGGCGGCCCGGCATCGAAGTGGGTGAAGGCCGTCAAGGACCTCGGGGATGCCAAGTACGCCGAGCAGGTGGCCTTCCTGCGCGAGAACCACGGCTTCAGCCAGGCGCACGCGAATGCCGTCGTCATGTACGCGCGCGGGTCCGCATCGTCACGGCGCCACGACACACCGGAGGCCTTCCTCGAGGGGATCGACGAGCAGGCGGCCGCGACCGCTAGAGCAGTGTTCGCCGCCGCGACGAAGCGGAACAAAGGGATGGAGCTGGTGATCGCGTGGAACCAGCCGTGCCTGCGCAAGGGCAAGGCCTACGTGCTCGGCATCTCGGTGTCGAAGCAGCACCTCACGCTGAACCCGTTCAGCAAGGACGTGATCGATGCGTTCGCGACGAGACTTGCCGACCTCGGTGTGGGCAAGCACACCTTCGAGGTCCCGTACGGGTGGAGACCCGACGCGGCCCTCATAGATGCGCTCGTGAAGGCACGTCTGGCCGAGATCGACTGACATCCCACGACGCACCGGCCCGGCGCGCTCAGTGCGAGGTTCTCGCGCCCTCGGTGCGCCACCACTCGACAGTCGCCCGCACCGACTGCTCGAGCGGCGTCGCGTGGTCACCGAACACGGCGGAGTACGCACCATGGTCGATGACGAAGTCCTCCTCGAACTCGTAGAGCATCTCGATCGTCTCCCGGGCCGGCGGGATGAAGAGCCCGGCGAGAGCAAGCTGCACCCGGCCGCGGATGACGGACCGCGGTTCCGTGCCCGCAGCCGCCGCGGCACGGGCGAGGAACTCCCCGTTGGTCACCGCCGGAGCGTTCGGCACGTGCCATGCCCGGCCGAGCGAACGCTCGTCGAGGGCCAGGCGCACGAGAGCCTCGCCGAAGTCAGTGACGTACGTGTATGAGTGAAGTGCACCCGGCTTGCCCATCATCTCTGCCTTCCCGCCCTTCAGTAGCGGCAGGAAGAACCGGTCGCCCACCGCCGACCCTGCCGCGTACGGACCGAAGAAGTCAGAGGCCCGACCGGCCGTCGCACGGATGTTCCCCGAGGCATGCTCTGCCTGCAACTGGCGCCACATGGCCGCACGGACCTTCCACAGACGCTTTCGTTTTTGGAAAATCTGCCATAAACGACGGGAACCTGATTCAGAAACTGTTAGTGTTGACGCCAGTAGCACCACAGACGCTCTCGTTTTTGGAAAATCTGCCATAAACGACGGGAACCTGATGATGAACACGAAGCGTTGTTTCCGGTTGGTGTGTGCCGCCGCCCTGGTCGTTCTCGCATCATTTTCACAGGCGTGGCCGCGTTCGGTTTCCGCCGATGCAAACGAAACTGCGGTCGACGGACCAAACGCGTTAAAACAGGCATCCATCACCGCCGGCGAGAGTCACTCTTGCGCGCTGCTTGCCACCGGCGCTATCAAATGCTGGGGCCTCAACGGGCAAGGACAGGTTGGCGACGGCACCACAACCAGTAGGTACACACCCACAGACGTCACCGGGTTATCAAGCGGCGTCACCGCCATCACCGCTGGCGGAAATCACACATGTGCATTGCTCACCACCGGCGCTATGAAATGCTGGGGCTTCAACGCGCACGGACAGCTTGGTGACGGCACCATCACCGACCGGTCGATAGCCATTGATGTCACCGGGTTATCAAGCGGCGTCACCGCCATCACCGGCGGCACTAATCACACATGTGCATTGCTCACCACCGGCGCGGTCAAATGCTGGGGTCGCAATGTCGTCGGACAGGTTGGTGACAGCACCACCACTATCAGGTTCACAGCCACAGATGTCAGCGGTTTGTCAAGTGGTGTCACCGCCATCACCGCCGGCCATAGTCACACCTGTGCATTGGTTGCCACCGGTGCCGTCAAATGCTGGGGCTACAACTTAAACGGAGATGTTGGTGACGGCACCACCACCAACCGATCGACACCCACCAACGTCACCGGGTTGTCAAGCGGCGTCACCGCCATCACCGCCGGTTTGTATAACACATGTGCCCTACTCGCAACCGGCGCAGTGAAATGCTGGGGCTACAACGAATATGGACAGGTTGGTGACAGCACCACCACCAACCGATTGACACCCACTGACGTCAACGGTTTGTCAAGCGGTGTCACAGCCATCACCACCACCTGGGCTCACACCTGTGCGCTGCTTGCCACCGGCGCCATAAAATGCTGGGGCTACAACGGGCAAGGACAGGTTGGCGACGGCACCACCATCGTTAGGTACACACCCACAGGCGTCACCGGGTTATCAAGCGGTGTTGGGCCGACAACCACCACCACAACAACAACAACAACAACGGTTGCGCCTACATCAACATCGACAACAACGGTTACGCCTACATCGATTACACCCGCCACGTCTTCCCCACCAAACACCAACACACCCACAACCGTTGCAACTGACGTCTCTGTCGCTCAAACGACCACAAAAACCACACCACCAACAGCTTCAACTACCACGACCGCTGTCTCGCTATCAACCACAACGACTGTCTCGCCAGCAACCACCACAACCACTCAACCAACGCCTGAGATAGAACAATTCATTGGTGCATCCACCGATGACATAGGCAAACTTGCCAAAAAAGCAAAGACCAACAACGGTGCAGCACTTCTCATCAACGGCAAAGCTGTTGATGTTGGTGTTCGCACCACACCAACATCGATGACACTCACCTACGAAAATGCGTCGCTGGAAGTGAAATGCTTCGACAGAGATGGAAACGAGTTGGCGTTGTCAAGCGACAACAGCTTGACAGTACGCGCTGGCGACACCGTCAGAGTGACCGCGACAAGTTTCCTTCCAACATCACAGATCAACGTCGCGGTGTTCTCCGACCCTGTCGCATTGGGAACCGTTGTCGTCGATTCCAACGGGCAAGCAAAACAGCAATGGACCATTCCCAACACAATCGCAGCCGGGAACCACACACTGGTCATCTCAGGTGATCTCGCGGGAGTGGACAACACAGTGTTTGGGTTAAGCATCGCAGTCAACGAAAAATCATTTGTTGCACGCATCACATCAAGCGTGTGGACACGAGTCATTATCGCGCTTGGTGTAATCGGTGGTTTGCTGATCCCAGCAAACCGTCGTCGACGCCGCAACGCATAACGCTCACATACGCTTCAGCTCAGTGACCACGCCACCAGCGACACGCACAATGTCAATCGGTGCAGCACCGAAGTTGTCATTCCAC
>SXYT01000170.1 GCA_005788205.1 Actinomycetota bacterium
ACCGGCGATCTCCGTCGACGCGAGGATGTCGGAGAGGTCGCCGGCGGCGTCCAGCACGCGCTGGGCGACATCGCGGGGGCTTCCGCCCACCGTCTTCGCGAGACCGAGTGCCCCGTTCGCCTGGGCATCGGCCCTGTCGCTCGGGCGCACCACGGCGTCGGCGGGCGCACCCGCAACAGCGGCGAACGCGGGCCCGAGCCGGGCGGCGACTGAGAGGAAAGGGTCAGGCATGGGAACCCCATTCTGCCTGCCGCGCCGCACACCGAAGCGTTCCTTTCCCCGCGGGGTAGCCTGTCGTCGCGCGCGTCGAACGACTCGTCACGCTCACGTAGCTCAGCGGATAGAGCACTTGCCTCCGGAGCAAGGGGTCGCAGGTTCAAGTCCTGCCGTGAGCGCCACTCCCCCGGACCGGGCACCGTCACCCGTCCGCAACCATCAGGGGCCGGGACACCTCACCGTCAACTGGTGAAACCGGTCAGCCCCACGAAGGCCCGGGCGTGCTCGATCTCGCCCATGTGGCGCAGGCCGTGCTGGTACAGCCAGCACTCGACGCCGTCCAGCACGGTCAGCCCGGCCTCCCCCGCGACCCGCGCCGAGTACGTGCTCGCCACTGCCGGGCCGAACGGCCTGGTCAGCAGCACGCGGTCCAGTTCAGCGGGGTCAAGCCGGGCCAGCCAGGCCTCGGTGCGGCCGAACACGAGGTTCATGTACTCGGTGAAGGCCTCCTTGTCCCCGATCCTCTGGAGGTGCATCTCGCCGGGCGTGCGGTGCTTGCCGTGGTCGGGGATGGACGGCGCGATGCGCTCCATCCACTCGTCGTTCGCAATGAACATCTCCCCCGAGAGCATCATGAACGAGGCGTCGTGCATGTTGACGTAATGAAAGAGCGAGAAAGCGATCGGCATGACGTTCTCGCCGAGGTGATGGTTGATCTGGTCGAGGGTCGTCGTCTCCATGCACTCCTCGTAGAGGGAGAAGAGCGCACGGAAGCGCCGCCCCAGAGAGTCAAGAATCAGTTCGTTCGACATGGTCTCCCCCTTGCCCTGCCCGCCCTGACGGGTCTCGGTCACCCATTGCTACTCGCTTTCCTGGCGTCGACGACGAGTGCATTGAATTTTTCGTTGTCAAGGAAGACGAACACCGCCTCTGCCTCCGCAGTGACCTCCCCGTCATGGATGATCTCGCCCCGCACGAGCATCTTGCGCGGGTGCATCTCCACGATGCGGGCGGGGATCCTCAGCTCCACGTTCACGGGCGTCGGCTTCCTGTAGTTCACGGAGAGCGACCCGGTCACGCAGTTGCGGTCCGTCAGGTGACGGGCCCGCCCGAGCGCTTCGTCCAGCAGTGCCGCCACGAAGCCACCGTGCACGCAGGCCGGCGGGCCTTGGTAGGCCTCGTTGACGATGACGGTGCTCACGACACTGTCCACGTGGTACTCGCTCGTCATCGGCGGGGCCATCGGGTTCATCACTCCCGAGAGCGGGCTGCGGGTGTGACGCAGCAGCGACTCCTGGCGCACACCGAGCGTGCCGGCCGCCTCGAGGCTGTCCGCGAGGGACTCCGCCGCGGCAGCGACGACTGCATCGTCGTGCTCCGGGTGGACGTGGTGGATCGCCTTGATCACACGCCGCAGGGCCGTGACGGTTCGGTGCATCGTCCCGGACGGCGGGGTGTGCGAGTGGATGCTGTGTGGTTCCGGCGCCATGGTCGTCAGGACAGTGCGGATTTGACCAGGTTGGCAACGACTGAACCGTCGGCTGATGCCCCGACCCGGGCGCGCACGGCCTTCACCACCGCACCCATCGCCTTCGGCCCGGTGTTCCCGGCGGCCGCGGCGGTGGCGACCTCCTCCGCGACGATCGCGGCCACCTCTGATTCGCTCATCGCGGCGGGCAGATACCTCTCCAGGACCGCGAGCTCCGCCTTCTCCCCGGCAGCCGCCTCGGTGCGACCGGCCTGGGCATAGATCTCGGCTGCCTCGGAGCGCTTCTTCGCCTCGGCCTGCAGCACGGCGACCACCTGGTCGTCGGACAGTTCGACAGCCTCGTCACCTGCGACCTCTGCGTTGGTCACCGCCGCGAGAGCCATCCTCAGCGTGCCTCTTGCCGTCTCGTCACCTGCCTTCATGGCGGCAGTCAGGTCTGCCTTCAACGTGTCCTTGAGCGATCCCATCTCCTCATTCTGCCTCACGGGCCGGCAAACAGGGGCGGCATCGAGACGGCGGGACAGGCAGACCCGAGCAACTGCGTGCCTTCGCTGCGCACGGTTCCTGATTCCGCCCGCCATCTCCGGCGCGCCTCCGATGCTGGCAATCCACCTTCCGGGGCACAACAATGGAAGATCGTCCCAAACAAGAGATGTTGAGAGAGTGAACGAGTGAGTTACGAGATGCTTCCCCCCGCCCCGGAGGGCACCGAACTGATCCACACCCGCCGTTACGAGGTGCGGACCTACAAGGTCGATGACTCCCGGTTCATCCTCCGCGGCGTGGTCGTGGACGAGAAGCCGCCGGGTCTCTACATCCCGGAGGACCCCGAGGTTCTGTGGGTCCACCACATGATCGTGGACCTCGAGGTCTCATTCCCGTCGTTCACGATCGAGAAGGTGACCGTCACGTTCAACGAGCACCCGCACGCCCACTGCGTGGACATCATCCCCGACTACGACAGGCTCGTCGGCGTCTCCATCGCCCGCGGGTACAACAACAAGGTGAAGGAGCTGTTCGGGGGGCCACGGGGTTGCACGCACATCGGCGCCCTGCTGACCGCGATGGGCCCGGTCGCGATCCAGAGCGGCTGGTCGATGCGTGCCGGGTCAGCGGACTCGAAGCCGCGCAGCGAAATGACACCCGACGAGCGCGAGCGCGGCTACGCAATGAACCTGAACACGTGCCACGTGTGGGACGAGAACGGGGCCATGGTCGCGGGCATCCGCAACGGCGAGCCGATGGAAGCACCCGTGTGGATCGTCAAGCGCCTCGCCCGTCACGGCCAGGGCCCAGAGGAGTGGGACAAGTTCCGCTGACGGAACCGCAGGTCACTTCGCGATTGACGCGAGGAGATGCAGACCGCAGAGGACGAGCAGGGCGAAGGCCGGCGCGGTGTTGCGCAGCCCGTCACGCACCCTCAGATGGGTGAGTACCGCTATCGCAAAGTAGAGGACCAGGCACGCACCGGTGAGTTGACTGAGCCGGACGTAGTCGGTGCCGACGAGCAGGCCGATGGCGGCGAGCAGCTTCACTCCCCCGAGGACGGGCATCTTCTCTGCGGGGATGCCGAGCCCCGAGGTCGCCGCGAGAATACGTGGGTTGCGCATGATGTCGAGCACTGCGGTCGGGACCAGCACCGCGAGCAGGAGCAGGGTCAGCGCATTCGCCACGTTGTTCACGCGGCGCCCCTCACGGCGAGCACAGCCTCCTCGTGGGCCAGGAGCCACTTCTTCGTCTCCAGACCACCGGCAAAACCCGTGAGCGATCCGTCGGAGCCGACGATCCTGTGACAGGGCAGGACGATGGCCACGGGGTTGCGGCCGTTTGCCGCACCGACAGCACGCGTGGCCCTCGGCCGCCCGATGCTCGCGGCCTGGGTGGCATACGAGGCCGTCTTGCCGTAGGCCACTCGGGCGAGCGCCGCCCATGCGGCCACCTGGAACTCCGTCCCCGCGAGCACGAGCGGAAGGTCGAACTCGGTCCGCTCGCCGGCCAGGTACTCACCCAACTGCGTCAATGCCAGGGACACGACGGGGTGGGACTCATCACGTTCCACTTGGGCACCGGCGGGAACATTCGCCACGGGTTCGTGAGCGAAGGAGACACTCCTCAACCCGTCGTCGCCGGCGACCACCGAGACTGGTCCGAACGGCGCGATGATCGACCCCGAGAACAAACGCAGTCCTGCCACGCCCCCAGTGTACGAGCGGTGCGGAGTGCACAAAGGCACTAGTTGTAGTCTGCAATCATCGAAGCACAGCCGTTCTCCATTTCCCCGCGCGAGATCAAGTTGGTCTACGCCGCGATGATGGCCGCGGTCGGCCTGACCGCCCTGAACGGCTCCACGGTCAGCACCGCCCTCACCACGATCATCTCCGACATCGGCGGTATCGAGGCGTACACCTGGGTGTCCACGTCGTACCTCCTCACGTCCACGGCGGCCACCCCGCTGTTCGGGAAGTTCAGCGATCTCTACGGGCGCAAGCAGTTCACCCAGTTCGCGATCGTGATCTTCCTCGTCGGGTCCGTGCTGTGCGCCGTCGCGCAGAGCATGGCGATGCTCGTCTTCGCGCGGGCCGTGCAGGGCATCGGCAGCGGCGGTGCCATGGCGATGTCCTTCATCGTCATCGCCGACATCGTCCCTCCCCGCGAACGGGGTCGCTACGTCGGCGCCTTCACCAGCATCTTTGCCCTGTCCAGCGTGGCCGGGCCGCTCATCGGTGGTCTCATCGTCGACAACGCGTCGTGGCGGTGGATCTTCATCGTCAACATGCCGTTCGGCATCTTCGCCCTGTGGATGACGCAGCGCCACCTGCGTCTCCCCGTCATCCGCAGGGACACCACCATCGACACGGTTGGTGCGCTTCTCCTCGTGTCCGGTGTCGCCACTCTCATACTCGCCCTCTCCTGGGCACCCGGGCGGTTCGGGTGGGGGTCAGCACAGACGCTCGGCATGGCCGGCGCGTCGGTTGTGCTGATCGTCGTCTTCCTGTGGTGGGAACCGCGCGTTGCCAACCCGATCGTCCCCATGCACCTGTTCAAGAACCACACGGTGCAGGTCATGGTCCCCATGGTCACACTCATCAGCGCGGCCATGACGACGGTCAGCACGTTCATGCCGCTCTTCCTCCAGGCCGTCACCGGGGTCTCCCCCACGAACTCGGGCCTGCTCCTCGTGCCGATGATGTTCGGCATGACAGCGGCGAGCACTTACGTCGGCAAGCGGATCACCACGACGGGTCACTACCGCGTGTGGCCGATAGCGGGAGCAGCCCTCGGGTCCGCAGGAATGGTCCTCGTCAGTCTGGTGGACAACTCCGCCACGCGCATCGCGATCAGCCTCGTCGGCATGGCGCTGATGGGCCTGTGCGTGGGCGGCACCATGCCCACGTCGACCACCGCGATCCAGAACTCGGTCGCCGTGCGCGACCTCGGCGTGGCGAGCTCACTCTCGCAACTGTGCCGCAACCTCGGCAGCACTATCGCCGTCGCCGCCTACGGTGCG
Organism: Actinomycetota bacterium; assembly: GCA_005788205.1. Classification (GTDB taxonomy): domain Bacteria; phylum Actinomycetota; class Acidimicrobiia; order Acidimicrobiales; family Ilumatobacteraceae; genus UBA2093. The sequence goes on from SXYT01000170.1 coordinate 5,214, forward strand.
GTGCTGAACCAGCAACTGCAGGGAAGAGTCGACCCGAAGCTCCTGCGGGCACCGCGCACGGTCAACAAGCTCCCGGAGCCGGGCCGCAGCCAGGCACTGGACGGCATCTCGCACGGCATCACGACCGTGTTCAGGTGGTCCGTGCCGATGCT
>SXYT01000036.1 GCA_005788205.1 Actinomycetota bacterium
CCGTGTGTTGGCCCGCCTCATCTCGACCCCGGTCCGCGGGGTCCGGTTTCACGACAGGAGAACACATGTCAGCAGAGCACAACCTTCCCGATGACCCGTCCCCGCACGGGCGCGACCTCACCCCCGAGCAGATCGCGCGGCTCGTGGAGAGCTTCCAGACGCTCGAGTACTTCGAGGTCACGCTGCACCACCCGGTGCTCGACGAGTTCCAGACCGTCGACATGTGGAGCACCGACATGCTGCAGGCAGTGTCGTCGGTCTGCAGGGACCTGCAGACCGACGGGTGGCACGTCACCGCGGTGGCGCGGGACTGTCACGACTGCAGCGTGGCGGACGACGGGATCACCGACGACGACACCGACGACCAGGAGCGGTTCGACCGGATGTTCGACGAGATCATCCGCGGGAACGATCAGTCGTAACGCGCAAGGAGGCTCCACGCACCGGTCTCGAGACCGAGCAACAGCACCCTCTCGAGACCGGTGCGGTCCTCGCGCACCAGCACCTGCACGCGGGCCAGGCGCCTGCGTCGCACGTGGTCCCACCAGCGTTCCTCCACCGGCCACGGGCCGGCGTGGCGAAGCACGGTGAACCCGTGACGCCCGACCTCCACGTGCGCAGGGTCAGCCGAGAGCTCGTGACGGCCCGTGACCGACACCTCGGTGCCGTGCGCGTCCACCACGCGCACCGGCGGAGGATGCAGGTGCACCACGGTGGGGGAAGGAACGGGCAGCGCACCGCGCCAGTCACGCGGCACGCCGCGGCCCTCCTGCACGCGTTGCTCCGCAGCCCCGGCATCGCAGAGGTCCACCATGTCCACGGGGATGCGCCCGTACTCCCCTGATGCGTCACGCCCGCCGTTCCACTGCGGCACCGTGACGGACACCCCGGCACCCGTGGCCACTGCCATGCCGACAGCGCGGGATGCACGCTCGGCGTTCTCCTGATGGCCTCCCCACAGCAGCGGCTGGTCGACCAGGATGTCGCGGCACTCGAGCGGTGTGACCACCACGCGCACCACACCGGACGATGCGGCGCCATCCTCTGCGGGATCCTCCCCCGTGGTCACCAACCACCCCTCCAGCTGCCACGAGAGCCGCTGCGCCACAGTGGCGGGCGTGAAGCCGCGTGGCTCGGCCCAGATGCGCTCGGATGTCTCGGCATGGTCGGTCTCGCACGAGACGAGGACGCGCACGCACTGGCGCCCGGTGCGCGACACCGCACCGAGGGCATCCTCGATGCAGGTGCGCGCGGCACCCACCACGTGGCGCACGTCGGTGAGCGGGGTATCAAGGTCGACTGCGCGCACGATGTCGGGCGGCGGCGCACCGGGATCGAGCAGGCGCACCTCGGTGCCCGTGACCAGACGGTGCGCATGGCGGCCGTCCAGGCCGAACCTCTCGATCAGGGCCCTCTCGCCGAGTGCGGCGACCGCACCGCACGTGCGCAGGCCGAGCCGCAGGAACAGATCAACCACGTCCGCCGGGACGCCCGCGAGGCGGTGCAACGCGGCCACGGGCAGCGCATCGACGAACTCCTGCGCGACGGAGGAGTCAATGATGCACGGCCGTGCACGCGCGGCCGCCATGTGCGCCGCCGCCATGGCCGCGAACCGCGAGTCGGCGGCGCCGACACCGAAACCACCGAGATCTGTCCCGGCCACGAGCGACTGCACCCTGCCCACGACCGCATGCTCCCCGCCGAAGTAACGCGACGGCCCGCGCGACAGGAACACGAGACAGCCCGGCTCTGTCACCTCCACGAGCGGTGACACCGTGCCGACGGCGCGCACGACAGGTTCGTACGTGCGGTACTCGTGCTCCGGCCCGTGGGCGCCGTGCCCGGCGTGCCACGCGGGGTGCACCACCACGATGCTGCGCATCAGACGGCGGCCGCGCGGCCCGAGACGGAGGGAAGCAGGACCGTGGCGGTGCGCCGGCCCGGCACCCGGCGGCCCTCCACGGTGATGCTGACGGTGCGGTCGGTGGCGCACGCACCGAAACACCACGACTGCGTGCGCGCGGAGAGATGCATGTCGACGGCGAACGCCCCGGGCCTGCCGTGCGTGAGCAGCACCGCACCCTGGGCCTTCACGCGCGAGGCCACCTTGCGCGCCTCTGCCGGGGTGCACACGGGATCGCGCACCACGACGATGTCGATGCCCTCGACGAGTGCGCCGACGACACGGCCCCACGACGACGAACGGTCGGTGTCGATGCACACGACGCGCTGCAGTGCCACGCCGTGCTCGTGTGCGGCGCGCAGGCCCGCGTGCGGCATGTCGACGAACGCGCACCATGCCCCCTGCGCCGTGGCCTCCGCGACGAGCGCATAGACGAGCGAGGCAGCGGCATCACCAGTGATGCCGTGGACGCGACCGCGCTCGAGGCCCCCGAGGGGCAGCACCCCGGCGAGCGGCGCACAGACGGGGAGCGCGGTGTGGGCACCGGTGCGTGCGAGAAGACCGGCGGCTGTCTCGACACCTGCAGGCAACGTCATGACGGCATCGTACCGAACATATGTTCGGTGGTTTCGGGGGACACGCGGGGATCCCTCCCCGAGCGAAGGAGAACAGAGAAGAAGGAGAGGTCAGCCCTGCTTGGCGAACCAGCGCTCGCGGCCGAGCTTGCTGCGCTCCCACAGGTGGGCGGGCACACGGGGGTCCATCCCGGATCCCGCATCCCCTGATGCAGCGACAGCCGGTGCCTCCGCGGCGGCGGGCACCTGGGCCAGCAGATCCTCCACCGAGGGTGGCTCCATGCCGGGCTTCCAGTACTGGTACAGGTCGCGCACGATCGCATCGAGGCCCGTCTGGGAGGCACCCGCAGAGAGGGTGGCCGTGACGATGTTGCCGTACACGTGGACCTTCGTCACCTGGCCGGACTCGAAGAAACGCCGCGCCAGCACAGCAGCCGGGCGGGGGCCCCTGGCATCGGTGGCCGAGGTGAACGACTCGTGGCCCATGCCAGTGAGCGACCGGTTCGTCTCGAAGCGCACCACCGTGGCGGCGAGACCCGGTCTCTGTTCGACTGCAACGGGCTGGCCCATGCCCGGAGAGGCTAGTCGCAGGCGCTCCCGTCTCGCCCATCATCTGTGCCGGCAGGTACCGTATTCCCAAGAAACGGGCCGCTCCCCCCGGGCGGTCGCGAGGCGAACACCGGAGACACAACCATGGCTGACATCACCATCGAACAGTTCGAGAAGGAAGCCCTCGCGTGGCTCGAGTCCGTGGCGGAACGCCGCCCGGTCGAGAAGGCATTCGTGTGGGGCGAGGGGTCCGACAACTTCTACCGCGAGAAGGACCGCGACCAGGAGGCAAAGAACGCCGAGGAGGCAAAGACCTGGCGCCAGAAGAAGTTCGATGCGGGCTTCGGCTGGATCAGCGGCCCGACGGAGTACGGCGGCCGCGCACTGCCCGCCGCGTACGACCGCCTCTACAACCAGCTCGAGGTGCAGTTCCGCGTGCCGGACAACGGCCCCTTCGGCATCAGCCTCGGCATGGTCACCCCCACCATCCAGGCGCACGCGTCACAGACCGCCCGCGACGCATACGTTCGCAGGCTGTGGCGCGGCGAGATGATCGCCTGCCAGCTGTTCTCCGAGCCGGGCGCAGGTTCTGACCTCGCCTCGCTCACCACGAAGGCCGAGAAGGACGGCGACGTGTGGGTCATCACCGGCCAGAAGGTGTGGACCACGGGCGCCCACTACTCCGACATCGGCGAGATCATCGCCCGCACCGACTGGGACATGCCGAAGCACAAGGGTCTCACCGGCTTCATCGTCGACATGAAGGACCCGAATGTCGACATCCGCCCGCTCAAGCAGATGACCGGAGGAGCCTCGTTCAACGAGATCTTCTTCAACGAGGTCCGCGTGCCGGACGATCACCGCCTCGGTGACGTGAACAACGGCTGGAACGTCGCCCTCACCACGCTGATGAACGAGCGTGCCTCGATCGGCACGGGCAACGCCGGTGACGGCAACCTCCTCACCCGCGTCACCGCCATGGTCCGCCACTACGGCCTCGAGAAGGACCCGCTCGTGCGCGTCCAGCTGGCCGACCTCATCATGAACTTCCGCGTGGCGTCCATGAACGGCCAGCGCGCGGCGGCGAAAATCAAGATGGGCCAGCTGCCCGGGCCGGAGATGTCCATCACGAAGATGGCCCTCGTGAACAACCAGGCCAAGCTCGTGAAGTTCCTCTCCCACACGCTCGGCCCGAAGCTCATCGCCGACAGCGGCGAGTGGGGCACCTACGCGTGGGCGAACTTCGTGCTCGGCACGCC
>SXYT01000171.1 GCA_005788205.1 Actinomycetota bacterium
AGCATGATGCTCCCTGTCGCAGCGGGCTTCACCACTGTGATGTCAGCGAGCACGTCGTCGTTGTTGAGAATGTCATCCACCAGGTTGCACAGTCGCCCCGCATCACACTGTGCCAGGTAGAACGCACGGCCCTCGCGCGAGATCACTGTCGGCAGCATCGCCTCGGTGCGTTCGGTGTCCATGGCATCGAGAAGTTACGCCCGTGCAGTGGCGGGAAACCTGCTCCGGGCTTGCGAGCGGGCGAACACTTCGTGTCATCTCGGTGACGCGCCACCGGGGTGCATCGTTCGTGCGTGCGCACATGATGCCGAGTGTTCACCAAGTGATCAACACGGTGTCCACTCCAGTCTCACTGCGCGTCTCCTTCGTTGCATATGTTGCCGAACGTGAAGTCACGCAAGAACAAATCCCTCATCACCTTGTCCGCCCTTCTCGTCGCAGCCGCCGCCACGGTGCCCCCATCGGGCATCGCGGGGGCAGGTTCCTCGAACGAGCGTGGGCTCCATTTCCTCGGCCGTTGGGTCAGCGGTTCCGGTCTCGCCGGCGCAGAGATCGCGGCGTACGACGCGGCGACATCGCGCATGTTCGTCACGAACGGCACCGTGAACAAGATCGACATCGTCGACATCTCGAATCCGGCCAAACCGTCCAAGATCTCCTCAATCGACCTCGCGTCAAAGGGTGTGACCGCCGTGCAGAGCGTTGCGACCAAGAACGGTGTCGTCGCTATCGCCGCCACGATGTCCTCCAGCCAGCTGCCGGGGCGCATCTTCCTCACCGACACGGACGGCGGCATCCTCGACTCGGCCCCCGACGGCATCGAGGTGGGGGCGCTGCCCGACTCGGTGCATTTCTCGCCGAATGGGCAGTTCGTCGTGTCCGCCAACGAGGGTGAACCTAAGAACTACTGCCTCACGAACGGTGCCCTCCCGGTGACCACCGACCCGTACGGGACCGTGTCGATCATCGACGTGACGGCCGAGACTCCCACCGCCACGACGATCAACTTTGAGTCCTTCAACGAGCGCGCCGCGGCCGTCTCGTTCGAGGGGGGTCGTATCTTCGGCCCGAGGGCCACTCTCGCCCAGGACCTGGAGCCCGAGTACGTCGCGATCTCGGGCGACAGCAAGTCCGCTTACGTGACACTCCAGGAGAACAACACCATCGCGACCATCGACCTCGAGTCGAAGGCGATCGTCAACCTGATGCCCCTGGGCTACAAGGACCACTCGCTCGGCGGGAAGGGCCTTGACGCCGACAACAAGGACGCCAAGGTGAACATCGCGACGAAGCCGGTGCTCGGCATGTACATGCCCGATGCCATCGCGACCCTGAAGGTCAACGGCACCCAGTACCTCTTCACCGCCAACGAGGGCGACTCTCGTTCGTACCCGTGCGTCCTCGGCGGAACAGACACGACAAAGATTGAGGATGAGGACAACGCGTTCTCCAAGATGGCTGCGTCCTCGGTCGCGGCCGATGTGAAAGCCACGACTGGCATCGGAAACCTGAAGACCACCCCGTTCGCGCCTGCCGGTGTGGCAGGTTCGCCGGTGCTCTCGTCCACCAAAGTCTCGAGTGCGTACTCCTTCGGTGCCCGCTCGTTCTCGGTGTGGAAGGCAAACGACGCGGAGGGCATTTTCAAGGCTGACCTCGTGTATGACTCGGGCGACTCGATCGAGCAATACCTCGCCACGGCCCGGCCGGCATACTTCAACGCGGACTGGGACACATCGAGTGGGCTCATCAAGGCTGTCGACTCGCGCAGCAACTCGAAGGGTCCGGAGCCCGAGGGCATCGCAGTGGGGACCGCATACGGCAAGAAGTGGATGGTCGTCGGTCTGGAGCGCGACAGCGGCGTGATGTTGTACGACGTCACCGACCCGGCTGCACCCCAGTTCGTGGATTACGAGAACACTTCCGTGCCCACCGGCAATCTTCTCAATGGCAAGACCGACGGCTCGGCCGGCGACATCTCGCCGGAAGGCATCACCTTCGTCGGGCCCAATGAGAGCCCCACCGGAACCGCACTGGTGCTCGTTGCCTACGAGCTCTCGGGCACCGTCGGAATCTTTGAAATCCCCGCGCGGGCCCCGGGAGCCCCGACCAACCTGAAGGTCTCTCTCGGCACAAAGAGCATCAAGGTGTCCTATGCCGCCTCGTCGAAAGTCGGCTGGGCCGGCAAGCCCCAGTACAAGGTGCGCTGTGGCTCCGCCACCGGAACGGTCTACAACGCCTACACATACCGCACGTCGCACACCTTCAAGGTGCCGACCACGGTGAACAAGTCCTACCGCTGCTCTGTCATGGCCATGTCGCCCAGCGGGAAGAGCAAGAACGTCCTCGCCCGCGTCGTGCGCGGGGCCAAGGGCTGAGCCGGGGCGTCCCCCGGCAGACGACAGACACACCCATTCACAAGACCACAACACAACACACAACAAACCCACAGAACGAAAGAACGAACGGAGACTTTCAGATGAAGCGCACATCCATCAAGCGGCTCACCGTCGCACTGGTGCTCGCGGGGGCCAGTTTGGCCACCGTGGCACCGGACAACGCCGGGGCAGCACCCGAGATAAAGAACGGTGACAAGTGCACCAAGGCCCTCTACGGCAAGTCGAGGGGCAACTTCCGTTGCACCTACAACGCCAAGTCCAAGAAGTACACCTGGTCCACGGTCAAGAAGGTCGTCACGACCACGACTGTGCCCGGCAAAATCGACAAGACCGGCTGGCCATCAAAGTTCGTGATCGGTGCGGTGCCTTCCGAGAACGCGGCGTCCATGACCCTCAAGTACCAGGGTCTCGTCAAGTTGTTCCAGGACGAGCTCGGAATCCCGGTGGAGTTCTACTCGGCCACCGACTATGCCGGCATCATCGAGGCCCAGATAGCGAACCGCGTGGACCTCGCCTTTTACGGCCCGTTCTCCTATGTCATCGCCAAGAACAAGGGTGCCAAGATCGATCCCGCGGGCGTCGCAGTGTCCTCGGCCACTGGCACCCCGGGGTACAAGTCGTACGGCATCGCGAAGTCCACGAACTCCGCCGTCAGCTCGATTTCCGACTTCAAGGGCAAGAAGATCTGCTTCGTTGACCCCGCGTCGACTTCCGGCACCCTGTATCCGACGGCGGGTCTGCTCAGCGCGGGCATTGACCCGAAGTCCGAGGCTGTCACGTATGCAGGAACCCATGATGCATCTGTCCTGGCGGTCAAGAACGGCACGTGCGACGTCGGTTTTGCGTACGACGACATGGTTGACAAGACCCTGATAGCGAACGGCAAGATCACCTCAGGCGAGATCAAGACGGTGTGGAAGAGCGGACTCATCGCAGGCTCGCCGATCGCTGTCCGGGTGAACCTGCCGAATTCCCTTGTGACGGCGGTCCGAGACATCGTGATCAACAAGGCGAACAAGACCGCGATGGTCAAGAGCGGCCGTTGTGCGAGCGAGTCGACCTGCCAGATCATCGAGGACTCCTCTTGGGGGTTCCTGAAGACGACCGACTCCTACTACGACGGCGTCCGTCAGGTCTGCGAGTCGACCAAGTCGAGCAAGTGCAAGTGACCTCATCTCCTTGGGGCTCCGACAGTGGCGCGGCCGTCTCGGTCGCGTCACTGTCGAAGCGGTTCCCGAACGGCACCCTTGCCCTCGACGACGTCTCATTCGACGTGCCAGAAGGCCAGGTGCTCGCCCTTATCGGTCTGTCGGGCAGCGGAAAGTCCACTCTCCTCCGCATCCTGAACGGTCTCCACCGCCCCACAGGCGGAACGGCCCGGGTGCTCGGTGTGGAGGTCGGTGGCGCCCGTGGCGCCCAATTGCGGGACGTGCGTCGTCATGTGGGGTTCGTGTTCCAACAGTTCGGTCTTGTCGGACGTGCCACCTGCATGGAGAATGTCCTCATGGGCACGCTCGGCCGCGTGAGGGGCCCGCGCCTCGGCGTGCGGACCTATCCTGTGGCGCTGCGTCGCGAGGCTCTCGACCAGCTCGAGCGGGTGGGCCTGGCGTCGGCCGCCTTCCAGCGTGCCGACACCCTGTCGGGTGGGCAGATGCAGCGTGTGGCAATCGCACGCAGCCTGATGCAGCACCCTGCACTCCTCCTGGCGGACGAGCCCGTGGCCTCGCTCGATCCCGAGTCTTCTGCACAGGTGTTGGAGCTCATCGGACGCATCGCCCGTGAGGACTCCCGCACCGTCATCTGCACGCTCCACCAGGTGGAGCTGGCTCTCGGTTGGTCAGACCGCATCGTCGGCCTGCAGGCGGGCCGTCTCGTGCTCGACCGCCCGGCAACGGAACTGAGCCTCGACAGTGTCATGGAGGTCTACCGACGCACAGGTGGCGAGGCACCTGTCGAGACCCCGCAGTTGCAGACCGCATGACCGCAATCGTCGGGGGCGCACCTGCCCGGATCGCGCCGCCCGTGCAGGGTCGCCAAGTCGTGCTCACCGTGATTGCGACGGCATTCCTCGGGGGATTCGCCTGGTCGTGGCTGTCGCTCGACATGTCACTGCTCAGCTTCTTCTCCGGCCTCGGAGACGTGCGCAGCCTCGTGGGACGCATGCTCCCACCGGATTTCTCGGACTGGCGCAACGTGCTGAGCGCCACGCTCGAGACGCTGTGGATGGCGCTCATCGGCACGTTCGTCTCCGCGGTCGTCTGTGTGCCCCTGGCGTTCGGTGCCGCCCGCAACACCACTCCTCATCCCGCCGTGCGGTTGGTGTGCCGCGGATTCATTTCTCTCACGCGCGCCGTCCCCGAGATCATCCTCGCGGCGCTCTTCGTCTTCGTCCTGAGCATCGGTCCGTTGCCGGGCGTCCTCGCGATCGCCATCCACTCGATCGGCATGATCGGCAAGCTCTTTGCCGATGCAATCGAGCAGGCCCAGCCGACCCCCAAAGAGGCCGTGCTGTCCGTGGGCGCCCGCAGGTTCCAGACCACGATCTCGTCCATCCTCCCGCAGGCACTCCCGTCGATGATTGCGACAGCCATGTACCGCCTCGAGATCAACATCCGTGCCTCCAGTGTGCTCGGGCTGGTGGGTGCGGGTGGGATTGGCTTCGTGATCCAGGGCGCCCTGCGCTCGCTCGACTACCAGGCCGCCCTCGCGGCGGTCTCCATGGTGTTCGTGCTCGTCACGATGATTGAGCTCCTCTCCTCGCGCGTGCGCCAGTCGCTGCTGGGGGAGAACACCAACATTCTCGCCGTGCGCCGGGAGTCGGCGTGGTCGCGCCGAATGGTCATGCGCGACGCCGCCCTCAATCGTGGTGCCGCCGAAGAGAAACGGCTGTCCCCACCGTGGACTAGTGAGCGCCTCCTGCGCAGCGGATCGGCAGTCATCGCCGCCATCTTCATTGTCGTGGCATTCATTCTTGTGGACATGCCGCTTCTTGGTGCGCTCCCGAAGTACCCGGACCTCGTCCGCGTGCTGGGGGACCTCTTCCCGCCGGACTTCAGCACCGCCCGCGACGAACTCATCAAGGGCATGCGGGAGTCGGTGCAGATTGCCTTCGTGGCCACGGGGCTGGGTCTCTTCGTTGCCTTCCCGCTCGCCGTGCTCGCCTCGCGCAACATCGTCGTGCGCCGTGCTGTGGTGCTCGGCACCAGGATTGTCCTGCTGCTCCTGCGCGGCATCCCTGAACTCATCGTTGCCGTCATTTTCGTGAGCGCCATGGGTCTCGGGCCGGTACCCGGCACCCTCGCCCTCACCATCGTCACCGCAACCTTTGCTGCGAAGTTGTTCGCCGACGCACTGGAGGAAGTGGACCCGAGCCCGCGCGAGGCACTCATCGCCGTGGGTGCCTCGCGCAAGCAGGAGTTCGTCTCCGCCGTCCTTCCGCAGGCTCTTCCCGCCATCCTCGGCCAGGTTCTCTATGTCCTCGACGTCAACCTGCGCTCGTCCACCGTGCTCGGCATTGTCGGTGGCGGTGGAATCGGCTTCCTGCTGCTCGGGTCCATGAGGGTGCTCGAGTATGAGACAACGGGCGCAATCGTCATCTCGATCTTCGTCATCGTGTACGCAATCGAGCTGGTCGGCAGCCTGGTTCGCCGGCTGCTGCGCTAGTTCCTCTGGGTCGCTAGAAGTGGTGATTCGTCCCTGTCAAGGGTTGACGGGGCGGTCCGCCAGCGCGGCGATGCTCGACGGAAGCGTGGCACCGCTGTCCGGAGCGGTGACCGGGGAACCCCACGCCGACACCAGCGGGATCTCGCCGCACCAGTGCGCGGCGTCTGCATCCACGTCGTCGTTGACGGGAGGGCCGGTGCGGATCTTCGCCGACATCTCGTCCAGCGGGAGCGCGATGATGCGCGTGGCGCGCAGCTCCGAGTCCGACGGCGGCCGCAGGTGCTCCCAGTTCCCCACGATGTGGTCCGTGATGATGCGCAGTGCCTCCAGCCGCTCGGCCCCGTCAGTCACCATCCGCGGCGTCCCGCGCACCACCACGCTGCGGTAGTTCATGGTGTTGTTGAAGGAGGTCTTCGCGATCACCAGCCCGTCGAGCAGGGTGACGGTCGCGCACACACCGTTGCCGCCCGCTTTCAGCAGCGAGTTCGCGAGCGCGCCGTGCAGGTACATCACGTCCTCGGTCACGCCGTAGGCCATGGGCAGGACCAACGGACCCTCGTCCGTGTCCACGCCGACGTGCGCGATCTGTCCCGCCCGCAGGACCGCGAGGATCTCGGACTTTCCGTACTCCGCGTGGCTTGCCCCGCGGCGCACGGTGGTCCGCGGGCTCATCGGCTGTGCGGTCATCTCAGATCTCCCTCGTCACGATGTGGTGCGGCATGCCCGTGGGCTCGTCCATAAATCCCTCGCCTGTCACGGCGAACCCCCTGCGCTCGTAGAAGTAGAGGGCGGAGTCACGGGCACGGGCCCAGACGAGCCGCGCCCCCAGGCCGTGGGCATGGGTGATGCCGTGCTCGATCAGCGCGGCCCCGAGACCGCTGCCCTGCAGGGTGTAGTCCACGGCCATGCCCTTCAGCTGCACTGCGGGCACGCCCGGCACCTCCGGGCACTCCTTCGTGAACCACGTGGAGGTGGCAATCACGTCGCCGTCGCGCACGATGCCGAAGTGGACGGCGTCGGGGTAGGAGTCCTCGGGGTAGTTGGCGTGCGTGAACGGTGTGCCGCGCCGCAGCACGCGCACCCGCAGGTCGAGCACCTGCTCCAGGGGGAGCTGCCGCACCGCTTCGTTGCTCACGGCGCCACCGACGAGACCGTCACCGCCGCACCGTCCGCACGGCAGCTTGCGTACATCGCCTCCACCACGCGGTGCGCCTCGAGCGCCACCGCGAAGTCCGGGTATCCGGGGTCGCCGTCGGTGGCGGCGCGCACGAACGCGCCGTCAGGGTTGGCATCCCCGACCGC
>SXYT01000172.1 GCA_005788205.1 Actinomycetota bacterium
CGGGGGTACTGTCGCCACATGACAGCCGGTTCCTCGCTTCCCGCCACGCCCCCCGCCACGCTCCCGGCCACCCTCGGTGCCCTGCGCGCTTCCGGCTGGCAGAGCCTCCCCGTGAAGGAGGAACTGCGCCGCAACGCCGTGCGCAACATCGCCGCCGGCCTGCCGCTCTTCGAGGGCGTGATGGGCTACGAGGACACGGTCATGCCACAGCTCGAGAACGCGCTGCTTGCCGGCCACGACGTGGTGTTCCTGGGCGAGCGCGGGCAGGCGAAGACCCGCATGATCCGTTCGCTCACCGGTCTGCTCGACGAGTGGATGCCGATCATTGCCGGCAGCGAAATCAATGACGACCCGTACGAACCGGTGTCGAAGCACGCTCGGGACCTGGTGGGGCAGATGGGTGACGACACGCCTGTCTCATGGGTGCACCGCAGCGAGAGATTCGGCGAGAAGCTGGCCACCCCTGACACCTCGATTGCCGACCTCATCGGCGAGGTGGACCCGATCAAGGTGGCGGAGGGCCGCTACCTGAGCGACGAGCTGACGCTCCACTACGGCCTGGTGCCACGCACCAACCGCGGCATCTTCGCCATCAACGAGCTGCCTGACCTCGCCGAGAGGATCCAGGTCGGCCTGCTCAACGTGCTGGAGGAACGCGACGTGCAGATCCGTGGCTACAAGATCCGTCTCCCGCTCGACGTGATGCTCGTGGCCTCTGCGAACCCCGAGGACTACACGAACCGCGGCCGCATCATCACCCCGCTGAAGGACCGCTTCGGCAGCCAGATCCGCACGCACTACCCGCTCGAGGTGGAGACCGAGGTCGCGATCGTGCGTCAGGAGGCCCGCCCCGCCAGCATCGGTGACGTCACCGTCACCATGCCGGGCTTCATGGAGGACATCATCGCCACGTTCTCCCAGCAGGCGCGCATGAGCAGTCACGTGAACCAGCGCAGCGGCGTCAGCGTCCGTCTGTCGGTGAGCAACTACGAGGTCCTCTGTGCGAATGCGGTGCGCCGTGCACTTCACGCCGGCGAGAAGGATGTCGCGCCGCGGGTCAGCGATCTCGATGCGCTGGCCGCATCAACGAGCGGCAAGGTGGAGATCGAGTCTCTCGAGGAGGGCCGTGAGTCGGCAATCCTGAAACAGCTCATCAACGGCGCGGTCCTCACCGTTTTCAAGCAGCACGTCTCCGGTGACAAGGTGCGCGACGTGATCGCCGCATTTGATGAGGGCGCCGTGGCGCATGTCGGTGAGGACATCCCGAGTGCGCAGCTCTCCGCGGTGATCGCGGACATCCCGGCGCTGCGCGAGCCGGTCCTCGCGCTCACCGGAGGTTCGGAGTCACCGGCGCTCGTCGCGAGTGCCGTGGAGTTCTTGTTCGAGGGCCTGCACCTGAACAAGCGCCTCAACAAGGACTCGGCCGGCTCGGCCGCAACCTACAGGTCGAGGGCGTAGCGGTGCGGGTGCCGCGCCTAGAGCACGAAAGGCGAGCGCGTCCAGAGCTCGCCCGTGTCGTTGCGCGCAGCGTCCTTCGGCTCCCCGGACAGCGCAACGACCTGCAGGCCGGAGTTCAGGCCGCGCAGGTGGAGCGGTTCGTGGGGGGAGGCGATCACGCCGTCGGGGAGGTGCTCGGCCTGCTCTATGGGCATGAGCACCTCGAAGGCCCCCGCCGCGTCGCAGATGCGGGCCGCCATGTTCACGGCTGTGCCGATGTAGTCGTCGCCCTCGAACAGGAGGGCGTAGCCCGAGGCGATGCCGGTGCGCACGGAGAGCGGTGCGCACGCCGCTCCAGACTGCTTCTGAAGGCGCAGTGCGAATGCCACCGCGTCGCGCTGGTCGACCGCCACGATCATGCAGCCGTCGCCCAGCCACTTGGCGATGCGAACGCCGGTGTCGCTCGCGAGGTCGCGGGTGACGCGGCGCCAGTTGGCCAGGAGCTCGCCGGCGGCGGCGTCGCCGTGGGTCGAGGTGTAGTTCGTGAAACCGGAGATGTCGACGAACACGAAGGTGCGCGGTACTTGCATGGCTCCTCACACGATAGAGGGTCGGGTGACCGTTGATGGGGGCGAGATTCACTTACAGCCGATGGGACGGGACGCAGAAGGGCTTCGACCTGGACGCAGAGGCGATTCTCTCGGAACTCACCGACGACCTCCTGTACCACGGGGACCTCAACTCGGCGTTGCGCCAGTTGATGCGCGAGGGCATGACTGACAAGGACGGCAACCGGATCGAGGGACTGCGTGACCTCATGGACCGGATCCGCCAGCGCCGCGAGGAGATCCAGGACAGCGGAGACCTCGGCGGTGTCTACAGCGAGGTTGCCGACGCGCTGCGCGACATCCTCGACGAGGAGCGCCACACCATCGAGAACGACCTGCGCGCAGCGGAGGCATCAGGCGACGAGCGCCGCGCGGAGAACGCCCGCAACTCGGCCATGGAGCGGAATTTCCGCCTCGACATGATGCCCGACGACCTCGCGGGGATGGTCCGCGAGATGCAGCAATACGACTTCCAGTCCCAGGATGCCCAGCGACGCTTCGACGAGTTGATGGACAAGCTGAAGAACCAGCTGATGCAGCAGATGGTCGACCAGATGTCGGACGCCATGCAGAACATGAGCCCCCAGGACATGTCCCGCATGAAGGACATGATGGCCGCCCTGAACGAGATGATCGAGAAGCGTGACCGTGGCGAGGACCCCGGGTTCGAGAAATTCATGGAGGAGTACGGGGACTTCTTCCCGGAGAACCCCCAGACGCTCGACGAACTGCTCGAGCAGATGGCCAAGCGCATGCAGCAGATGCAGGCGATGATGAACTCGATGTCGCCCGAGCAGCGGGCGCAGCTCCAGCAACTCTCCGAGCAGTTGATGGAGGACATGGACCTCAACTTCCAGATGCAGAGGCTCAGCCAGAATCTGCAGTCGCTCTACCCCCAGCAGGGCTGGAACCAGGGCTACGACTTCAACGGCGAGGACCAGATGGGCATGGAGCAGGCCATGGACGCCATGGCCGAGCTGGGGGAGCTCCAGAGCATGGAGGGCATGCTGCGCCAGGCCACGAACCCCGCCCAGCTGGCGGAGGTGGACGTGGAGAAGGTGCGCCAGATGCTCGGTGACGAGGCCGCCGACTCCCTCGACAAGCTCGCCCAGCTGACGAAGATGCTGGAGGACGCCGGCCTCGTGAACCGCAAGGAGGGCCGCCTGGAACTGACCCCGCGCGGGCTGCGTGCGATCGGCAACAACTCCCTGCGGGAGCTCTTCAGCAAGCTCGCGAAGGACAAATTCGGCCAGCACAAGATCCACAAGGACGGCAGCGGTCACGAGCGCTCGTACGACTCGAAGCCCTACGAGTTCGGTGACCCCTTCCGCCTCGATCTCAACCAGACCATCCGCAACGCGCTGCGCCGGCAGGGGAGCGGCACACCCGTGCGCCTGACCCCCGAGGACTTCGAGATCGAGCAGACGGAGCACAGCACGCGGTCGTCCACCGTGCTCATGCTCGACCTCTCCATGTCGATGCCGATGCGCGGGAACTTCGTGCCGGCGAAGAAGGTGGCGATGGCCCTGCATTCGTTGATGAGTTCGCAGTTCCCCCGTGATTTTCTCGGTCTCGTGGGGTTCAGCGAGACTGCGCACGTGCTCACCCACGAGGACCTGCCGGAGGTCAGCTGGGACCTCGCCTACGGTACGAACATGCAGCACGGGCTGAAGCTCGCCCGCCAGATGCTCGCCCGCCAGACCGGCACGAAGCAGATCATCATGATCACGGACGGCGAGCCGACGGCGCACATCACCCAGTCGGGCCAGGTCTTCTTCAACTACCCGCCCGTGCGCGAGACGGTGGAAGCCACGCTGAAGGAAGTGATGCGTTGCACCAAGGACAACATCCGCATCAACACGTTCGTGCTGGACGCCACGTCCTCGCTGCGCCACTTCATCGAGCAGATGACCCAGATCAACCACGGCAGGGCCTTCTTCACCGACCCGGACAACCTCGGTAGTTACGTCCTCGTCGATTTCCTCGAAAACAGGCGCAAAACGGCCCGTTCCGCGCGCTGAAACGCGAAAAACCCAATAAAAACGGCCTGTTCAGGGACACGGCCTCGGGAAACCCTTGAGAATCAAGGATTCCACTTGCAGTTCGGACGAAAAGTTGGCACAATGACACCGTTGTAATTACACGGCTGTCCGCCGATGTCGTGGGTCATTGACCTTCGGGAGTCGGAGGAAGCCACTTCGGGGAGGCATCAGAGTGCACGGAGACGGCGAGTCATTGAGTCAAGAACGCGGCTGGCAGGACAATGCCAACTGCCTGGGCGTCGATCCTGATCTCTTCTTCCCGGAACGCGGCGCGAGCACGCGGGAGGCAAAAGAAGTCTGCAGGGGCTGTGTCGTGCGCGGCGAGTGCCTCGAGTATGCGCTCGCGAACGGAGAGAAGTTCGGCATCTGGGGCGGTCTCTCCGAGCGTGAGCGCCGCCGCCTCCGCCGTCAACGTGCCCAGGCCACGCGCGGCATCAACGTCGTCAACGGCTGATCCCGAGCGCGCTGATGCGCGCCTCGATGGTCCGGTCCTCGGAGAGGTCCAGTTCCTCCCATCTTTCCCGGGGGATTGATTCCGTCACCGAGCGGGGCACGAGTCCCACGAGTTCGGCGCGCTCCACCGTCGCACCTGTGCCTCTGCTTTCCCGTCGCACCGCGTCGAATGCCTCCCGCGGGCCGGCAATCCCGAGGTCCACGAGGTTCATGCTGACCTGGGTGAGGCTGCCCATCTGCAGGCCAAGGGTGCGGACCGCCGGGGCGCGCACGCGCCCTGCAATCGCACGGGTTTCCTCCAGGGTGCACCCGCTGAGCCACACGTTGTAGGCCACCAGCACCTCCCTTGCCCCCACGCACACTGCTCCCGCCGTCGGGTGGGCAGTTGCGGGGCCGGTGTCGGGGGCGAGGTCTTTCCAGGCACGCCTGCGCACCTCCGGGAGCGTCAGCCCGGTGCCGTACAGGAACGCAGGTACGTCGAGGGTCGCCGAGATCCAGCGCGCGAAGTCATCCCTCGCTGCGATCGCCTCGGGGAAACCCGAGCCAGCGAGCGGAACGAAGGGCAC
>SXYT01000037.1 GCA_005788205.1 Actinomycetota bacterium
CGCGCGTCATCACGCCGGCCACGAAGAAGTCGATGCAGAAGATCCTGAAGGAGATCCAGTCGGGCAAGTTCGCCCGAGAGTGGATCAAGGAGTCCGAGTCCGGCCGTGCCAACTTCAATGCACTCCGCGAGGCGGGTGCCAAGCACCCGATCGAGGAGGTCGGCAAGCGCCTCCGCGGCATGATGCCGTGGCTGTCGGCGGGCAAGAAGTCGGTCACCGAGGTCTCCGGCGGCTGACCCTTCGGGACTGCACCGGGTCGTCCCGGTGCGCAGCGCGAACGCAAGGGGCGTCGTCCGATGGGCGGCGCCCCTTTTGCGCGCCCGGTGTTTGGGAGGGGCGGGGCATTGTCCTTACTCGCTCCTAATTCCGACTTGGAAGGTCAGGAATTGAGGCGTAGGGTATGGCTCCTATGAGCAATGCCACATGGGGTTTTGAGACCCGCCAGATCCACGCCGGCCAGCAGCCCGACCCCACCACGGGTTCCCGGGCCGTGCCGATCTACCAGACCACGTCGTACCAGTTCCGTGACTCAGCGCACGCTGCGAACCTGTTCGCACTCGCCGAGATCGGCAACATCTACACCCGCCTGATGAACCCCACCACCGGAGTGCTCGAGGCGCGTCTGTCCGATCTGGAGGGTGGCACCGCGACGGCCGTCGGTCTCCCGGGTGCGCTCGTGGTGGCGTCAGGCCAGAGCGCGGAGACGCTCGGCATCCTGAACTTGGTCGAGGCAGGCGGGCACATCGTGGCGTCGCCGTCGCTGTACGGCGGCACCTACAACCTGCTGCACTACACGATGCCGAAGCTCGGCATCGAGGTCACGTTCGTGGACGACCCGCACGACCTCGCCCAGTGGAAGAGCGCCATAAAGGACAACACAAAGCTGTTCTTCGGCGAGGTCCTCGCGAACCCGAAGAACGACGTGTTCGACATCGAGGGTGTCTCGAAGGTCGCCCATGACCACGGCATCCCGCTCATGCTCGACAACACCGTGCCCACCCCCTACGGCATCAGGCCGATCGAGTGGGGTGCCGACTTCGTGGTGCACTCCGCCACGAAGTTCCTCGGCGGCCACGGCACGTCGATCGCCGGTGCCATCGTGGACGGCGGCAAGTTCGACTTCGGCGCCTCCGGCCGTTTCCCGAACTACATCGAGCCGGACCCCAGCTACCACGGCCTCGCGTACTGGCCGGCCCTCGGCCACGGCGCATTCATCATCAAGGCGCGCGTGCAGCTGCTCCGCGACCTCGGGATGTCGGCCAGCCCGTTCAACTCGTGGAGCATTCTCCAGGGCGTCGAGACGCTGTCGCTGCGCATGGACCGTCACTGGTCGAACACCGACAAGGTCGTCGCATTCCTGCAGAAGCAGGGCGCGGTGGAGTCGATCAACTACGCCGGCCTGCCGGGGAGCCAGTGGCACGAGCGCGCCAAGAAGTACTTCGGCGGCAAGGGCTACGGCTCCGTCATCGCCTTCGTGGTGAAGGGCGGCCGGGATGCCGGGCAGAAGTTCGCCGAGGCCCTGCAGCTGCACAGCCACGTGGCGAACATCGGTGACGTGCGCTCGCTCGTGATCCACCCTGCGTCCACCACGCACAGCCAGCTCACCGAGGACGAGCAGCGCTCGGCCGGTGTGGAGCCGGGGCTCGTGCGCCTTTCCGTGGGCCTCGAGTCGATCGAGGACATCGTCGCCGACCTGCAGATCGGCTTCGACGCCATCAAGTGACCCTGCGCCCCCTGGCTGCGTTCGGCACGCCGAACGCCAAACCGGGGACTGGTATATTCCCGCTCATGAAGCGATTCCTTGGGGGAGTGGTCGCCCTGATGGCGGCATCGTTGGTCGTGTCGGCACCCGTCGGGCCCGCGAGTGCGGCTGCTCTCGTGTACCCGACACCGTTCAGCTACTTTCCGGTCTGCTTGACCGCAGACCAGGAGTTCTGCATTGAGAAGTTTGAGTTCACCCCCACCGGCGGAGCGAAGCAGGATCTCTCTGCGACGGCCTCGTCCAACCAGTTCACCAATCCGTTCCTCCAGGTGTTCGTCAGCCAGTCCTACTCGGGTCCATCCGGCACACCGGGCCAGGGAGGGCTCTTCCCTGCACTCTCCATCAACTACCAGTACCTCCCCGGCGGCAGTTGGAGCACTCCGACGCGGCCTCCGACACTCGACGGCGTCCAGGACGGTACGTACCGCACGGTCCTGCGCACCGGCGACTACGACCCGTCGTATCTCTTCCTGACCGGCAAGTACGACGCCTACACGGTGGCGAAGGGCTCTGACGGGTACTTCACCGTCGACCTCACCGCGAAGCCGACAGCCACCGCCAGTGTCGTGGAGCTGAACGGCAGCCGGGCTGCCCTCGACGCGTGCGAGGCGGGCAACTGGGTGACCAACTGCGAGTCCAACTCGGCCTACCGTCGCTACATCCTGGCTTCCTTCAACATGTCGTCGGATGCGGCGCAGCGGGAACTGATGCGCGGGACCTGGATCTCCA
The DNA here is from genome assembly GCA_005788205.1 of Actinomycetota bacterium. Classification (GTDB taxonomy): domain Bacteria; phylum Actinomycetota; class Acidimicrobiia; order Acidimicrobiales; family Ilumatobacteraceae; genus UBA2093. Next base: position 2,492 of record SXYT01000037.1, read on the forward strand.
CCAACGCGTCGATCTTCAGCCTCGGGCGCGTGGACCTCGCCGCCGGTGTGTTCGACGTGACGGCAAAGGGGCCCCACTACGTGCCGACCGACTTCGGCGTGGC
>SXYT01000173.1 GCA_005788205.1 Actinomycetota bacterium
CGTGGTCTTGCCGACGCCGTTGACGCCGACGAACAGCCACACGTTCGGCTTCTTCTCCGCGTCGAGGCTCAGCGTGCGGTCGCTCGTGGAGAGGGCGGCCGTCATCTCGGCGCGAAGAGCATCGATGACGGCATCGGGTGACGTGATCTCCCCGGCCTTGACGCGGTCTCTCAAGGGCACGAGCAACTTGTCGACCAGGCGCACGCCGATGTCAGCACGCAGGAGCGTCTCTTCCAGGTCGTCCCACGTCTCCTGCGGCATGCCCGAGCGCCCGCGGATCTTCCTGAACGTGTCACTAAAAAGGGAGCGTGTGCGTTCGGTCCTCGCTGCCACAGACGGCGCTGGCTGAGCGCTGGCCGGCGGGGACACAACCGGCGGGACTGACGCGATGACAACGGCACTGTCGACGGCACTGTCGACGGGATCCTCGATCAGTGGCAGTGGCTGAGCCCGTCGGCGCAGCAGGAACCACGCACCACCACCGAGCACGAGCAGCAGGACGATGACAACAATCGTTGCGGTCGTTGAGGTGTCGGCGAGCATGGTCAGCCCGTGATCGCGCTGGAGCGCTCGGTGACGACCTTGGAAGACCCGCCCGGCTGCATGCTGACACCGAGGAGGCAGTCGGCGGCCTCCATGGTGCGCTTCTGGTGGCTCACGATGATGAGCTGGGCGTCGCGCCGGAACTCAGCCACGAGCCCGAGGAAACGATGCAGGTTCACGTCGTCGAGGGCGGCCTCCACCTCGTCCATCACGTAGAACGGGGAGGGACGGCTGCGGAACACCGAGAAGAGGAACGCAATGGCCGTGAGCGACCGCTCGCCACCCGAGAGCAGGGACAGCTTCTTGAACGTCTTGCCGGGCGGCGTCGCCTCGATCTCGATGCCCGTGTTCAACAGGTCGTCGGGGTTCGTGAGAGCGAGCCTGCCGGTACCGCCCGGGAACAGCAGGGAGAAGAGCTCCACGAAATTGTGGCTGACATCAGCGAAGGCGGCCGCGAACACGGACTGGATCTCCTGGTCGATCGCCGTGATCACCTGGGCCAGTTCACGCCGGGTGTTGCGAACGTCAGCAAGCTGCTCCTCGAGGAACTCGTGGCGCTGCTGCAGTTCGGTGAACTCCTGGAGGGCCAGCGGGTTGATCGGGCCCATCAGGCGGATGTCGCGCTCGAGTGCGCGGGCGCGGTCTGCGTGCGTGGTTCCCTCGGGCACATCCGGCATCGGTGAAGCCTCGGCGGTCTCGGGCTCCACTTCCAGTTCGCGTCGCAGCATCTCGACTGCCGCCTCCAGGCGCATGCGGATCTCTGCATCCTCGATGTCGATGCGCCGGGCACGCTCACGGGCCACCTCGAGATCCTGTTCGGCCGTGTGACGGTCGCGGCGGGCCTGGTCAAGACGGGCCGCGACGGCGCGCACCTCGTCGCTCTGGCGGCGGCGGATCTCGTGCAGCTCCGCGAGGCGCGCCTCGGTCCCGGTGCGGTGCGATTCGACGAGTGCAGACAACCTGCCGATCGCCTCGATGGTCCTCTCCACCCTCTCGCGCCGCGACGTGGCGGCAAGCCGGGCCTCGGAGTTCGCACCCAGCTTCGATTCGCCGTCCTCGATGCGCTGGCGCAGGTACTGCTCACGCTCGCGGAGCCCGGCGAGACGCACCTCAAGGTCGGTGCGGCGCATGGACAGGTGCGCGAGCTGCGAGTCGAACGCGGCGCGCGCCTCGTTGAGCGCCGCGACGGCCGCGAGCTCGGCAGCCTCGTTCTCCTCGAGCGCCGGCAGGATTCCCTCCAGCTCGGTGACGCGCGAGGTGTACTGCTGCATCCGCTCCCGGATCTCCTCGATGGCATCGCGCGACATCTGCTGCTCTGTTGCACCGGCACGGCGGTCGTTGACGGCACTCGTCAGCGTGTCGGCGGCCATCTCCACGGACTCCGACTGGCGCTGCAGGCGCTGCTGGGTGTCGGTCGCGAGCCGGCGCACGGTGCTCAGCTCCTGGCGCGCGGCGTCCTGCTCGTTCTTCAGTCGAGCGACGTCGGCGAGCGCGGCCGCCTCGTCCCGGCGTGCTGCATCGACGACCTCCTGCGACCCGAGCTCGTCAGCTGCGCCGATGCGCCATCCACTCCGTCCGAACCTGTCACCCGAGCGGGTGACGACCACCGACGAGGGGTTCCCCGACGACACGGTGACCGCGGCGTCGGCATCCTCCACGCAGCCGATGCCCTCGAGCAGTGCATCGAGGAGTGCGGAGACCGCGGCGGGTGCCCCGGCGGCCGGGATCACCCGGGAACGCAGCGACTCAGCGCCCGAAGGGACGGTCGCACCCGTGGGGCGCACCGCGCCGAGCGCGAGCACCGCGCCGTTCTGGCCGTTGGTGCGAAGCGCACGAAGCGCGGCGCGGGCAACCGCGGTGTCAGAGACGAGCACTGCGCCGACGGCCTCACCGAGACCCGCGCGCACGGCGGCATCCCACCCGGCATCGACGGTGACGAGGTCAATCAGGGCCCCGACCACACCCGGCACCTCGGCAAGGTTCTCCGCACCCGTGCGGGCACGTGATGCCGCGTCAGCCGACGACAGGGACTCGACACGCGCGGCACGCTGCGCGTGTCTCCGTTCCGCCGCGATGACCTCATCCTGGAGACGGTCGATGTCCGTCTCGGCGAGGTCACGCCGCTTGTCGAGTTCGGTGATCTCCTCGCGCAGCACGGCGACGGCGTTCTCGGCGTCCTCCAGGTCACGCTGGAGCCCCTGGATCTCGGTGTTCGTCTCCTGGTCACGCGAGGCGATCTGCTCGATGCGTGCCTGGAGGCGCTGGATCTCCCCTGCGTTCTGCTCCACCGTGTTGCGCAGGGTGCGCAGTTCGCCGCGCACCTCCGCGGCCGCTCCGGCGGCCTGCGACGACGGCACGCTCGCGAACATCCCGTTCACCTCGCGCTCCTGCTCGAACGTGCTCTCCTCGGCGAGCAGGCGCTCGGCCTCCTCCGCCGCGATCGCGAGACCGCGATCCACATCCGCCAGCTCCCCGCGCGACTGGGCCACGTCCGCCTCGAGCGTGGCGACCACGTCATCAGCCATCATCTGTCCCTGGTCACGCTCCAGGCCGCGGCGGCGCTCGGCGATCAGGGCGGAGAGCCCGCGGGCGCGCTCGCGCAGCTGCTCCACGCGCACCAGTTCGTCACTGACGCCAGAGTCACCGCGCGCGGACAACTCGGCCTCCGCCGCGAGAACCTCGGTGTCGAGGGCTGCGAGTCGCCTCCTCGTCTCGGCCTCGGCGCCCGAGACCTCTGTCTTCTCCCCCGCGAGCGCGGCCAGACGTGCGCGCAGACCCGCGATCTCGCGGCCGGAGAGGAAGAGACGCAGTGCGCGGAGCTCGGCCTGCACCTCCTCGTGGCGGCGGGCGGCCTCGGCCTGGCGCTCGAGAGGGCGCAACTGGCGGCGCACCTCGCGGATGAGGTCCTGCACGCGCAGCAGGTTCGCCTCCGTCGACTCGAGTCGTCGCTCGGCCTTCTCCTTGCGCTTGCGGTACTTGAGGACACCCGCGGCCTCCTCGATGATGGCGCGGCGGTCCTCGGCACGCGCCGTGAGGACTGCATCGATCTGCCCCTGGCTGATGATGACGTGCTGCTGGCGGCCGACGCCAGCGTCCGAGAGCAGTTCCTGCACATCGAGCAGGCGGCACTCCACCCCGTTGATCGCGTACTCGCTGTCGCCGTTGCGAAAGAGCGTGCGGCTGACGGTGACCTCGCTGAAGTCGAGCGGCAGCAGGCCGGCGGAGTTGTCGAGCGTCAGCATCACCTCGGCGCGGCCGAGGGCAGGTCGCTTCTTGGTGCCGTTGAAGATGACGTCCTCCATCTTCGTCGAGCGAACGGACGAGGGCGCCTGCGCCCCGAGCACCCACGCGACCGCGTCCACGACGTTCGACTTTCCGGAGCCGTTCGGCCCGACGACGACGGTGACGCCGGGCTCCATCTCGAGCACGGTTGCATCAGCGAAAGACTTGAATCCCCTGAGGGTGAGCGACTTGAGGAACACGGCGGTTCCCACAGTAACGGAACTGCACCTGCGCGGACCCTGCATCCACGCGCTGCGTCACCGCTGGCAGCGCGCACAGTACGAGGTGGAGCGGCCCGCCGCGACGACCCTGCGGATCCGACTTTTTCCACAGGTCAGGCATCCCTCTCCCTCGCGGCCGTAGACGAGATGGCTCAACTGGAACCAGCCGGTGTTCCCCTCCACGTCCACATACTGGGTGTCGTCGAGCGTGGAACCGCCCGCTTCGATCGCCTCCGAGAGGACCGCCACGGTCTGCCCGGCGAGCAGCCGCACCTGTGGACGACGGAGCGAATCGACGGGGCGGTCCCATCTCATCCTGCAGCGGTGCAGGATCTCGTCGGCATAGATGTTCCCGATGCCCGCGACCACGCGCTGGCCGAGGAGGAGGGGCTTCAGGGCGCCCCGGCGACCCTTGAGTGCGTCACCCAGCACGTCCGCATCGAACGGGTCTCGGATGGGGTCCACCCCGAGGCGCGACAGTTCGGGCAGCACCTCCGCCTCCTCGGCCGGGTCGTACACGACCACCTCACCGAACGTGCGCGGGTCCACGAACCACATCTCCTCGCGCACGCCGTCCCTCTCAGCGAGCGGCAGCACCACGTGAGTGTGGGGCGGCCTCTCCGCCCCGTGCGGAGCGACGATGACCCGCCCGCTCATGCGAAGGTGAATCATCATCCTGTCGCCGGTGTCGAGATCGCACAGCAGGTATTTGCCGCGCCTGTCCGCCGAGACAACGGTCGCGCCGCCGAGGCCGGTGATGACCGCCTCCCTGCCGACGCGCCTGACACTGCGCTCGCGACCGACCGTGACCTTGCCGATCCTGCGCCCGACCACGCGGGCCTCGATCCCCCGCCGGACGGTCTCGACCTCGGGGAGTTCGGGCATCTCAGTGGGTCAGTGCCGCGATCGCGGCGCGCGCGGCGACCTGCTCCGCGGCTTTCTTCGTGCGCCCGAGACCGGTGCCGAGCACCTTGTTCCCCACGGTCACCGTGGCCGTGAACACACGGTCGTGGTCCGGGCCCTCGCCCTCTGTGTCGTAGCGCGGCACGGGGTGGCCCCCGGCCGCGCACATCTCCTGGAGGCTGGTCTTTGCGTCCACCGTGTCCAGCACGGGGATCGCCTCCTCCACCGACGCAGCGAGCATCCGGAGCACGAAGGATGCCGCGGGCGCCTCGCCACCGTCGAGATAGATCGCCCCGATGACGGCCTCAAAGCCGTCCGCAAGGATGGAGTCCTTGTCCCTGCCGCCGCCTGACGACTCCCCCTGGCCCAGCAGCACGTAGTCGCCGAGCGAGATCTCCCGGGCCCTGTCGGCAAGCGCCCCCGTGTTCACCACTGCCTGGCGGAGATCGGAGAGGCGCCCCTCGTCGTCGTGCGGGAGACGGCGGTACGCGTGCGCGGCGATCACCCACCCGAGCACAGCGTCACCGAGGAACTCGAGCCGTTCGTTGGAGTCCGGCTCACCGTGCTCGGCCTGGTACGAGCGGTGCACGAGCGCAAGACGCAGGAGGGAGATGTCGGAGAACTCGTGACCGACGACGGCCATCAACGCCCGGAGGTCGGGTTCGGTCGGCCTGTCCACTTCGCGGGTCCTGTGCGCCTAGGCGCCGTGGGCGCGCATGACGTAGTCGACGGCGTCCCTCACGGTCTTCAGCTGGGCGAGTTCCTCGTCGTCGAAAGAGAAGCCCTCGAGGGTCGCGGAGAACTCCTGCTCGAGCGCATCGACCAGTTCGATCAACGCGATGGAGTCCGCACCGAGGTCCTCGACGAAGGTCTGGTCCTCCGAGATGCCCGATGCATCTGTCTCGAGAATGTCGGCGAGATGCGCCGCGACCGTCCCGACGACGTGTGCGCGTTCGATGGATGCCATGACCTGGTTCCGTTTCCGTTACTCGGTGGCGGTCGCCGCGATGGCGTCGCGGATAGCGCCCACCATCCCGGTCTCCACCATTTCCTGTGCGACCTTGATGCCGTTCACCATCGCCCGCGCGCTGCTGGAGCCGTGGGAGATGATGCAGACCCCGTCAATGCCGAGCAGGATCGCCCCGCCAGTGTTGTCAGGATCGAACGTTGCGTACATCGGAAGCAGCGCCGGCATGAGGGCATCGGCGTGTTCCTTGTACTCGGGCTGGGTGATTGCCTCGAGGAGCGCGCGGATCACGGTGCGCAGGGTGCCCTCGAGGGTCTTCAGGACGACATTGCCGGTGAATCCGTCGGTGACGACCACGTCGACCGCGTCGGTCGTGATGTCGCGGCCCTCGACGTTCCCGATGAAGTTGATGCCCCGGGCGGCGGACAGGAGTTCGTAGGCGTCCTTGCGAAGCGTGTCGCCCTTGCCGGGTTCCTCGCCGATGGAGAGGAGGCCCACCTTCGGCTGGGCGATTCCGTAGCGCTGGCGCGCGTACACCGATCCCATCACCGCGAACTGCACCAGCCAGTCAGCCTGGACCTCGGCATTCGCGCCGGCGTCGAGGAGGACCGTGGGTGTGCCGCCCGGGACGGGCACGGGAGTGGCGATCGCAGGCCGGTGGACGCCCTTGATGCGGCCCATGCGCAGCAACGCACTCGCCATGGTGGCACCGGTGTTGCCGGCCGAGATCATGGCGCTCGCCTTGCCGTCACGCACAGCCTCCGCGGCGCGCACGAGCGTGGAGTCGCGCTTCTTGCGGACCGACGACGCGGGGTCGTCGTCCATCTCGATGACCTCGCTGGCCGGGATCAGCGGCAGGTCACCAGTTCCCTCGAGGCCTTCCGGCCCGACGAGGACGACAGGAATACCGGCTTCTGCGGCCTGGAGGGCACCCGCGAGGATCTCCCCAGGGGCCCTGTCGCCGCCCATCGCGTCAACTGCGATCGGCAACACGGGGAGGTCGGCTTACTGCTCGACCTGGACCGCGGCGCGGCCCTTGTACCAACCACAGCTGCCGCACACGACGTGCGGGAGCTTGGCGGCCTGGCAGCGCGGGCAGGTGCTGCGCGACGGCGCACCGAGGCGCCAGTTGGACGCGCGGCGCATGCGGGTCTTCGACTTCGACTTCTTCTTCTTGGGAACGGCCACCGTGGTCTCCCTTGGCTAGAGGCACAAACACCCCGTTCTGGGGTCAGGGAAGGATAGCCGAATTCGGCCGAAACCTACTCCTGAGCGTCTCCCAGGCGTTCCTTCAGGGCGTCGAGCGCCGCCCAACGGACATCCCCGACGGGCCGGGAGCAGCCGCACGGGCCCGTCTTCAGGTCGGTCCCGCACTGTGGACAGAACCCGGGGCAGTCGTCGGCGCAGAGTGGCCCGAGCGGGATCGCGAGGAGCAGGTTCTCCCTGACCATGGGCAGCAGGTTGATCTGGTCGTTGTCGATCACATGGGCATCCGGGGAGTCCGGGAGGGCCTGGTACATCTCGTCGACCTCCACAGTCATGGGGCGCACGAGCGGGGTGAGGCAGCGTCTGCACTCGCCCTTCCACTCGGCTGTCGTGGTGCCGTGCACGGAGATCCCGTTCGAGAGTGCCTCCAGGTGCAGGCGCACACCCACGTCGGATGCCGTCATCCGCTCGTCATCAAAGACGAGATCGGCCGCCCCCACGGACACATCGACGTCCTTGGTGTTGCCCGGCCGCCGCAGCAACTCGACGACGTTGACGATGAGCGGCGTGGCCACGGCTGCGTCAGTGGGAGTCCTGGTCGAAGAACCCGGTGCGGGGCGCCTGCTCGTCCTCGGGGGATTCAGCGACAGGCTCCTCGTGCATGCCGATGGAGAGACGCTGGCGACCGTTGTGAACCGTCTTCTGCAGACGGTCGATCAGGATCTCGAAGCTTGCGAGGCGCTGGTCGAGGAAGTCCTCCGTCTCGTTGCGCTGCCTGCGGCTCTCCTCCTCCGCGGTCTCCACCACCTGGCGTGCGCGCAGTTCCGCGGCGCGCACGACCTCGGTCCGCTGGACCATGCGCTCGGCCTGCTGGCGGGCAGCCGTGACGATCTCGTCGGCCTCCCTCTTCGTCTTGTCGAGGAACTCCTGGCGCTCCTTCAGCATCCAGCGCGCCTGGCGGATCTCCTCGGGCAGCCGCTCGAGCGCGTCCTCGAGCAGTTCGATGATCTCGTCACGGTCGATGCGCGGCGTGCTGGAGAGCGGGATGCTGGGTGCCGTGGCGATGATGTCGACTGCGCGGCGAAGCAGCATCTCGCTGTCGCCCATGCGCGCCTGGACGGGTGCCGGCGTGGGGAAGGTGTCGTCGATCAGGTCGTCGTCGAGGTCGTCAAAATCGCGGGGCATCACTTGCTCCGGGTCAGGGCCGACACGAGTGCGGCCAGGATCGAGGGATGGACCATGGACGAGACGTCGCCCCCGTTGGCGGCGATGTCCCGGATGAACCGGCTGCTGATGAAGGAGTAGGCGGGCGTGCAGGGCACGTACACCGTGCGCACACCGGACACCGCGAAGTTCGTGTGCGCCATCTGCTGCTCGACCTCGAAATCCCCTGATGTGCGCAGGCCCTTCACGATGAAGTCGACACCGGCACTGCGGGCCGCGTCCACGGCGAGCCCCGGATGGGCCTCGACCCGCACGTTCGCCAGGTGGGCCGTGGAGGAACGCGCCATCTCGACTCGCTCTGCTGCGGCGAGGGCGCCCGACGGCTTGTCCGGGTTGTGCATGACGGCAATGACGACGGCGCCGAACAGCGCGGACGCCTGTTCCACGACGTCGAGATGGCCCACATGGAAAGGGTCGAAACTGCCCGGGTACAACACGGTGCTCATGACAACCCCACCGTACCGCCTGCGACGTGCCCCCGACGGAGAAAAGCCACGTTGGTGCGGCCGTACCGGCGTTCCCGCAGGCATTCCCAGCCGCCCGGCACGCTGACCGGGGCGCCGGACTCGATGATGACGAGCGCATCCCCGACGTTCGCGAGCACCCTCCCCCAGTCCGCGAATCCGTAGGGCGGGTCGACAATCACGATGTCGGCCGTGTGACCCCCGACGAGGGCGGACGCGGCGTCACCGGACACGACCGTGCTGCGCAGCCCCACACCGAGCTTGTCGATGTTCGTGCGGAGCACGGCAAGCGCGGCACGGTCGTTCTCCACGAACGTGCAGTGGGCTGCCCCGCGGGAGAGTGCCTCGATGCCCATCGCCCCGGTTCCCGCGAACAGGTCGAGCACGCGAGCGCCCTCGACCGCACCCAGGCTGACGAGGGCATTGAACACCGCCTCGCGGACCTTGTCGGTTGTCGGCCGCGTCGCATCGCCCGTGGGGGACTCGATGCGGCGGCCGCGCAGGTCACCCGCTACTACTCGCACACCCGACAGACTACGGAGGTGATCACCCCCAGTGAGTCAATCGTGTGCGTCGACTGCGGGGGACCGTGCCACCTCATCACCTTTCCGCCCGAGGACGGCATGTGGGAAGTCGGCGACGTGGTCACCTACCGGTGCCGTGACTGCCGCGACAGGTGGGACCTCATCCTCGCGGAGGACGACAACGACGAGCAGCCCGGCTGACCCGTCAGTCGTGCCGCGTGCCGCGGTCGAGCGGGTCGAACCTGATGCCCGCGAGGCACGCGTTTGCGATGCGCGTCGGCGCCATGTTGAACCAGAAGTTGGTGCTCAGCCTCTTCGGGTCGCGCACGTAGGGGCGCCCCTTCTCCACCGCACCCACGGTGCGCCTCGCGATGTCGCCGGGATCGGCCTTCGGGATGAGGTGCAGTTTCTCGAATCGCCGCACCACCTTCCTCACGGTGGGCACGGACTCCTCGATCGTGTCCCACATCTGGGTGTCCACGGGACCCGGCGAGAGCACCGTCAGCCCGACAGGAGTGTGCTTCAGCTCACGGCGCAGCGAGGAGAAGAAGTTGAGGATTCCCGCCTTGGTGCCGCAGTAGACGGACATGCCGGGGAAGCCCGCCGTGCCCGCGAGGGACGACACGAACACGAGGTGGCCACGGCCGCGCTGCAGCATCCCGGGCAGGACATGACGGGAGAGCATCATCGGGGTCTCAAGGTTGAGCCGCGAGACCGTGCGGATCTCGCGCGGGTCCTCGACCGCAAATGGGGTGTTGGTCTCGAGCCCCGCGTTGTTCACGAGGATGTCGACCGGGCCGTGGTCTCGCTCGATCGACTCGATCAACGTGTCCACCACGCGGTCGTCGCTGAGATCCGCCACCACGGCGTTGCCGCCGATCTCGCTGGCGACCCGTCGCAGCGACTCCTCGCTGCGCGCGACGACGGTGACCCGCGCCCCGCGGGCGGCGAAGTCCCTCGCCATCGCCTCGCCGATGCCCCGGGACCCCCCGGTCACGACCACGTGCATGCCTCTGACCAACATCTGGACCCCCAGGTTCGACGCGCCGTGCGGCGCACGGCTGACCGTAGCCGAGCGGGACTCAGCCCTTCAGCAGGTTGTCCTCCTGCTCGGCGGTGAAATACAGATCGATCTCGTCGCGCAGCACCGGATGCGATGAGAGCGACGGGTCGTCACCCACGATCCGCACGGCCGCGTCACGGGCGGCCTGGATGAGGTCGAGGTCCGTCTGCAGCGAGGCCAGGCGCAGGTCGCTTCGCCCCTTCTGCACTGTGCCCATCACGGTGCCCTCACCGCGGAGCTTGAGGTCCTCCTCCGCCAGCACGAAGCCGTCCGTGGACGAAACCAGTGCCTCCACGCGCGGCGACGGCTCGTCGGTCTGCGTGACGAGATGGCATGTGGACGCAAGCCTGCCGCGACCGACACGGCCGCGGAGCTGGTGAGCATCTGCGGCGCACCGCCCCCCCTGCTTCACTCCGCAACCTGCAGCAGCACACCCATTTTATTCACGTTGGGCGAGCGGGACACCGCTGCAGCGTCCAAGTCTCAGGCATGGTCGCTATTTGAGACGCAGTGGCGATCAGCAGCGGC
>SXYT01000174.1 GCA_005788205.1 Actinomycetota bacterium
AAGTACATGGGCGAGGTGATCGAGGAGCACGACCTCGCACCCCATATCCGATACCGCCACCGCATCACGTCTGCCGGGTGGTCCTCGGAGACGAAGAGGTGGACGGTGCGCGTCTCGCGTCTCGACCGGGGCGACGAGGTGACACTCACCTGCGGCTTCCTCTACATGTGCCAGGGCTACTACAACCAGGACAAGGGGTACATGCCCGACTGGCCCGGCATGGCCTCCTACCGCGGACGGGTCGTCCACCCCATGGAGTGGACGGATGACGTCGACCACCAGGACAAGAACATCCTCGTGATCGGGTCCGGGGCAACTGCCGCGACCGTGGTCCCTGCTCTGTCGAAGAATGCCCGTCACGTCACCGTGCTGCAGCGGTCACCCACGTACTTCATCCCCGGCCGCAACGTCGATGACCTCGCGGACACGCTCCGCCAGCTGGAGATCGACGAGAAGTGGATCCACGAGATTGTCCGCCGCAAGCGGCTCTTCGACGGCAAGGCCGTGACCGAGATGTCGTTCCAGCAGCCCGAGGAGCTCCGCACCTTCCTGCTGGAGGGCGTGAGGGCCCTGCTGCCGGAGGGATACGACATGAAGCACTTCACGCCGAAGTACCGGCCGTGGCAGCAGCGCATCGCCTTCGTGCCGGACGGCGACCTCTTCGACGGCATCCGCGAGGGCAAGGTGTCGATGGTGACCGACGAGATCGAGTCATTCACCGAGACGGGGGTGGTCACGAAGGACGGCACCCGCATCGAGGCGGACATCGTCGTGCCCGCAACCGGGTTCAACCTGAGCGTCCTCGGTGACATCCCCTTCGAGGTGGACGGCAAGCCGGTGAGCTGGCCGGACACGGTGACCTACCGAGGGATGATGTTCACCGGCGTGCCGAACCTGGCGAGGATCTTCGGGTACGTCCGTGCCAGCTGGCCCCTGCGTGTCGACCTCAGGGGCGACTTCATCGGGCGCCTCTTCGCACTGATGGACCGCAAAGGATCAAAGGCGGTGACGCCGCGCCTGCGTCCCGAGGATGCCGGAATGGACATCGGTGACTGGATCAGGCCCGACAACTTCAACCCGAACTACCTGGTGCGCAGCATCGACCAGATGCCGAAGTCCGGCGACAAGCCGGACTGGACGCACGACCCGGACTACTGGGCGGAAAAGGACCTCATCCCGAAGGCCGACCTGGAGGACGGCTGCCTCGTCTTCGAGTGAGCAGCCGTGGGGGCGATGCCGTCGCGCCCTGCTGTCAGAGCGAGTAGACGCGCGCCGCGGTGCCGCGGAACATCGCGTCCTTCTCGTCCTCGCTGAATGGGGCGGCGATCTTCTTCGCCGCGTTCCAGAAGGTGCGCCAGGAGAGCGACAGCCTGTCCACGGGGAAGTTCGACTCGAACATGCACCTGTCCGGCCCGAACGCCTCGATCACGTGCAGGTACCAGCGGGCCTGCGCGGCCACGAACTCGTCCGACGTCGGTGGACGCGGTGCGGTGTGCCAACCGAACCCGTTGTCCGGCATGGCGAGCCCTCCGATCTTGGCGACCACGTTCGGGCACGCCGCGATCGCGGTGATGTCGTCGCGCCAGCCCGCGAAGATCTCGTCGTGGCGGCCGGCCCACTCGCCAACACCGAGCGGGGTGCCGAAGTGGTCGAGGACCATCTGCGTGCCCTCTGCGGCACGCGCGAGATCCAGGAATTCCCTGTTCTGGTGGTGGTAGTGCCACGAGTCGTACGTCAGCCCGCGCTCGCCGAGGCGCCTCACGCCCCGCACGAATGCCGGGTCGCGGTGCTTGTCCTTCGCCGCGCGTCCCGGGATGGTCAGTGACGCCGGGTCCTCCGCGCGCGACAGAGCGTCGCGGATTCCGCGGAACATCCCCTGCCCCGCGACGACGTGCGCGTCGAGGACCTCGTCGAGGTTCTCGAGGGTGAGGTCCGCGTGCCCGACGATGGCTCGGATGGTGCGGTCCGGGTCGCGCAGCGACTCGCCCGCGATGAACGCGGTCTCCCCGACAGGTGCAAGATGCAACGGTGCGGATGTGTCGTACGCAGAGCCACACTCCATGAACACCGTGCACTCGATGCGGTGGCCGTCGGAGACGTCTGCCTTCAGTTGGTCGAGCCCGTAGTCGAGGCCCGCCCCGGGCCGCCAGAGATGGTGATGGGGGTCAATGATGACGCGACCGGGGTCCACGACGTCCTCGACGACCTGGGCGAACCATGCGGGTGTTCCTGGTGGGATCTCGTTCATTAGTGAAGTATTGCCGACCCGATGCCGTCGGTGCACAGGGCGGAGACGGCAAAATGGACACCGTGATCACGCCGGGACGTCTCCGAACTGTTGTCGTGGCGTGCACCGGCTCAGCGGCACTTCTCGTCTGGCAGGTGGTTGGCTGGGGACCACTCTCGAGGTTCGATGTCTCGGCAGCCGGGCAGGCACGGCGCCTGCGGCCGAACCGTGACCTGTTCGAGGTCACCGTGATGTTCGGGCTGCGCGGCATCATCCTCACTGTCTGCCTGCCCTACCTGGCGTGGCGCTGGTGGAAGGACCGCATGTTGTGGCCCGTCGTCGGCTTCGTCACCGTGCTGATATTCGAGACGGGGATGATGGGGGCGATGAAGGTCGCGGTGGGGAGGTCGTTCCCGTACCAGGGAGACATGGTCCTCGAGGCCGGTTTTCTCGCGTTCCCCAGTGGGCATGCAGGCAATGTCGTCGCGCTCTGGGGCTACATGGCGTGGTACGTGTCGTTGCGTCGCCCGCGGCTCAAGCCGGTGCTCTGGGGTTTCGTCGCGGCCGCAACGACGACGGTCGGGGTGTCCTCGTGGCTGCTGCGCACGCACTGGCCGACGGACCTCGTGGTGGGTTTCCTGATGGGCGGGATTGCCCTCGTCGCCACGGTCGCCGCCGTGCAGGCGACCGGCCTCGGTCAGACGGCCACGGCAGTGCCTGCCCGCGCAGTTCGTCCCTGATCGGGGTGGTCATCCGGTCAGGCCCGCCGTTTCGTCCTGCGATAGGTTGACCGAATGGCAAAACCTGACGTCTCCATCCCGGAGGGGAACCCACCCGCGGAACTCCTGTCGGAGGACATCACCGTCGGTGACGGCAAGACAGCTTCCG
>SXYT01000038.1 GCA_005788205.1 Actinomycetota bacterium
CCACCCATGGCGGACCGCACGAGCGACAGTGCGCTCGCCACGGCCGTGTCGTCGGGGAGATTGAAGAGCGTGTTGTACCCGCAGAAGACCAGGTCGAAGATGCCTGCGGGGACCGAGACCGAGAAGTCGCCGGTGAGGAGGTGGGCCCGCACGAGCGAGGGCACCGACGCCGCCCGCTCGATCATCGCGGCACTCGCGTCCACGCCGGTCAGTTCGTCGGCCACGCCGCCGCGCGCACCGACCAGCCTGTCGAGGAGGCGGCCTGTCCCCACCCCGAGCTCCAGCACGCGTGCCGGGCGGTCGGGCATGTGGCGCAGAAGCGCGTCGACAAAGTCGTGGTCCCCGAGCGCCCCGTACCACTCGTCGTAGACGTCGGCGAACGCATCCCCGTAGGTGGAGGCGGTGTAGCCGGGTATCCCGAACGGGTTGTCACTCACACGGCAATTCCACCACGGTCACCCCCCGCACGGAGCATCGGTAGCGTTGGGCTCATGACCGCCGGCGCACCCACCAGGAAGCACGTCTACCTGGACCATGCGGCCTCGACGCCGATGCACCCGGAGGCGGCAGAGGCGATGCAGCACTACATGGCCGCAGAGTTCGCCAACCCCTCGGGTGCCCACGGGCCCGCCAGGTCCGCCCGGCGGGTCATCGACGAGTCGCGGGACGTCGTTGCAGAGATCATCGGGTGTGCACCCGGTGAGGTCGTGTTCACGAGCGGCGGCACGGAGGGTGCGAACGCCGCCGTCCTGGGTGCGGTGCGCAGGGGAGGTGGCCGTGCGGTGTGTCCCGCCGCCGAGCACCATGCCGTGCTGCACTGCGTCGAGCACACCGGGGGTTCGGTCGTGCCCGTCACTGCCGACGGCACGGTCGACATCGCGGCGCTCTCCGCGGAACTGCGCCGCGGCGGCACGGGCGTGGTGTCCGTGATGGCGGTGAACAACGAGGTCGGGTCCGTGAACGACATGGCCGCGGTGGCGGCGACGGTGCGTCGGGACGCACCCGGAGCGGTGCTGCACTCTGATGCCGTGCAGGCTGCGTGCTGGATCGACCTCCGCGGGCTGTGGCCCCACCTCGACGTCCTCACCCTGTCGGCCCACAAGTTCGGCGGCCCGAAAGGGGCGGGCGTGATGGTGATCCGCGACGGCACGCCGCTCGAGCCGTTGATTCTCGGCGGCGGCCAGGAGCGCGACAGGCGCAGCGGCACGCTGAACGTCGCCGGCATCGCGGGGACCACGGTCGCTCTCGCGGTCACGAACTCGCGCCGTGCCGACGAGCATGCCCGCCTCGGCGCGCTCCGCACACGGCTCATCGAGCAGATCACCTCGGGTGTCGAGTGCGCCTCGCAGACGGTGCCCGGCGACAGTTCGGTGCCCGGGGTCGCGCATGTCTGCTTCGAGGGGCTGGAGAGCGAGTCGCTCCTGTTCCTCCTCGACGAGCAGGGCATCAGCGTCTCTGCGGCGTCCGCGTGCGCGAGCGGGGCGATGGAATCGTCCCACGTGCTTGCCGCCATGGGTGTGCCCGCATCACGCATGATGGGCTCCGTGCGTTTCAGCCTCGGCCACACCACGACCCGCGAGGACGTCGATCTCGCCGCCGTTGCCGCGGTGGAGTCGGCGCGCAGGCTGCTGGGGGCGCGCAAGTGAGGGTCCTCCTCGCGATGTCGGGCGGTGTCGACTCGTCCGCGGCCGCCGTGGTGCTGCGCGACGCCGGCCATGACGTGGTGGGCGTGACGATGCGTCTGTGGGGCGGCGAGAGCGACACGGGGTGCTGCTCGGTGTCGGATGTCGACGATGCCCGGAGGGTCGCCCAGCAGGCGGGCATCGACCACCTCGTGTTCAATTTCTCGGCCGACTTCGAGGAACGGGTCGTCACCCCCTATGTGGACGCGCACGTCGTCGGCGTCACCCCGAACCCCTGCATCGAGTGCAACCGTCACCTGAAGTTCGACCGTTTGATCCGCCGTGGCCGCGAACTCGGCTTCGATGCGGTCGCCACCGGTCACCACGCACGTATCGAGGACCGCGCCGGCCTTCCCCGTGTCGTCCGCGGGGCGGACACCGCGAAGGACCAGAGCTACGTGGTGCACATGCTGTCGGGGGAGGACCTCGGCTACGTGCTCTTCCCCGTGGGCGGAATGCAGAAGAGCGAGGTGCGCGCACTGGCTGCGCGCTCGGGCCTGCGAACCGCGTCGAAGCCGGACAGCCAGGACGTGTGTTTCATCGGGTCCACTGTCGGCCGCGGGGGTTTTCTCTCCTCGCGGATGGGCTTCCACCCTGGCGTCGTCGTGGACACCGAGGGCGCTGAGATCGGCGGCGTGGAGGCTGTCGAGCTGGTCACGCTCGGCCAGCGTCGAGGGCTCGGTCTCGGCGGCGGTGACAAGAGGTACGTGGTCGACGTGAGCATCAGCGAACGCAGGGTGACGGTCGGGGGCGAGGACGACCTCCTCTCGCCCGGGCTCACCGTGGGGACGCTCGCGTGGCCCCACGCCGCAGATGCCCGCACGCTCGACGGCGCGGACGTTCTCGTGCAGGGGAGTGCGCACGGTGCCCGTCACGGCGCGCGCCTCGACACTGACGGCACCGTTGCACGTCTCTCGTGGGCACGTCCGCAACGCAGGATCTCCCCCGGCCAGACGGTGGTGTTCTATGACCCGACGGACTCGTACGTGCTCGGGGGCGGTGTCGTCACTGACCCCGGCTGAACGCCGCCGAGACGGCTGACACAGCGGCCGCGGCACGCAGCGGTGCGACGGAGAACGAGACGACGTGGAGGGCCCCTGTGGTGCCGAGCGAGCGCATCGTGATCGGGGCGAGGACGATCTTGTCCGGTTCCGTCATCTCGATTCTCATGCGCCGGCCGGGCACGGCACCAGTGAGGTCAGCTTCGTCGCCGCCACCTGCCATGAGAGTCACCGGACCGAGGTTGTTGCGGCGCACCATCATCGTCTCGCCGAGGACGAGATGGTCATGAACCACCAGACCGGCCGGCACGACCACCAGCCACCTGCGCGAGAGCCGGTGGAGGCGGACCGGCACCCGCCAGCAGAGGATGATGCCGACGGCCGAGACGGGGATTCCGGCGGTGAGGTTGCCGCTGGCGATCAGCAAAGACCCGCCCACGGTCGAGGCGGCAAGACCGGACCACACGACGACGGCGGGCGCAAGGTAGGGCACCGGCGTGCGGAGCGCGAACCTTGTCTCGGCACCGTAGGCACTTCCCTGCACCAGGACGTCGGCGATGTGCGCCGAGAGGAGAACGACCACCGCGAACACCCCGAGGCCCGCCCAGACCGGGTCCGCGGCCGCGAACCCGGCGGCGGCGAGAGCGGGCACGATGATGCGCACGGCGGTCAACGAGAGGGCAGCGGGCACGAACAGGGCAACCATGACCGACAGCCACGCCACCCATCCCCACGCGAGGAGCACGGCCGAGACCGCGGTGGAACGGCCGTCGGCGAGGTCTGCCCAGGGTGCCACGATGCCGATCAGGACCCACGTCGCACGGGCAGCCCACATGAGCCCCATCGACGCCCCGTTGGCGGACCTTGACATCCCACAAGCCTGCCGTGATGTGCCTCCCGCTGCACCATCACGGCACGGACACCCGTTTCAACGGTCTCTGCGGTCCGTCCCCGCCTCGTCCACGGTGACCGGGTGCTGCTATCCAATGAGGAAGCCGCACGGAGCGGCAACAAGGGCACGAACGAGTCCCGGGAAGGCACCGTGATGACGAGACACACGCAGCGTGCCCCCGGTGCGTCCTTCGGCGTGGGCAGCCTCCCGCACCGCGAGACCGCCGATGCTGTCGACTTCGCGTGGCGCTCCACCGACATCGTGACCATCCCGTCACTCCCGCGCAGGTCCCCGGCAGAACTGATGGTCCCGCAGGCACTCGCCGGCATCGAGGGGATCACCTCCGGCCAGTACGGCGGAATCGCTGTCGACCTGGACGCACTCGACCTCGCGGGCGAGGTCGTCACCGACCTCGCGAGTGACAGTTACGCGGGCTTCGCCGCGTTCCTCGACAGTGCGCGCGAGAGGGCCGAACTTCCGCCGCTCGTGAAATGGCAGTTCGTCGGGCCGCTGACGCTGGCGTTCGCCCTTGTCCGCTCGGGGCTCGCCGTGGAAGTGGCAGCGCCACTGGCCCAGCAGGCCGTGCGGTGCCATGTGCGCGCGCTGCAGGACGAGGTCGCCCGCGCGATGCCCGGCACCACCCAGATCGTCGTCTTCGACGAGCCGTTGCTGCACGACGCCCTCGTGCCTGATTTCCCCGTGTCCCCTGACGAGGTGCTCGATTTCGTGTCCGGTGCGCTAGCGGCGGTGGACACCTCGAACGTGTCCGGCGTCCACAGTTGCGCCGAGACGGACTGGCACGCCCTCCTCTCCATCGGGGCGCACATTATTTCCGTCCCGGTGCCGTCGGCTTCCGACGGGGAGCAGATGGCCGCCCTCGCTGCCGCGACCCCGCGCATCGTCGAGCACCTGGAGATGGGCGGGCACATCGCATGGGGTGCAATCCGCACCGACGGACCGATCGCTGCGACAGCGGACCGCTCGTGGAAGAACCTCGCCGCGGTGATGTGCGCACTCGTCAAGCAGGGTGTCGACCCCCTGCTCGTGCGGCGCAACTGCTTCGTCACTCCGGCGAACGGTCTCGATGCGCACAGCGTCTCTGTCGCCGAGCGGGTGTTCTCGCACACCCGTGATCTGGCGTCACGAATCGCCGACCAGGCGACTGCCTCGTTGCTCACGCTGGGGTCCTAGGCCTCGCCCCGGCGACACGGTTTCACCCCGTCGGTAAGATTGGGTGATGGCGCGAACCCCTTCCCCCAAGGCCCGTGCCGCTGCGCTCCGCGAGCAGATCTCGCACCACAACCACGCCTACCACGGCGAGGACTCTCCCGTCATCAGCGACGCCGAGTACGACGCACTCGTCGCCGAACTGCGCGCGCTCGAGGCGGAGCACCCCGAACTCGCTGACTCGGACTCGCCCACGACCCTCGTCGGTGCGCCGGCAGTCACCACGTTCGATCCCGTCGTGCACCGCGTGCCGATGACGAGCCTCGACAATGCCATGGACGAGGACGAGCTGGCGGCATGGGGGGAGCGGGTGGCGAAGGGGCTCCCCGGCGAGCAGGTGCGCTACGTGTGCGAACTGAAGATCGACGGCCTCGCGATCAGCATCCGCTACGAGAACGGTGCCCTGGTGCAGGCAGCCACGCGCGGCGACGGCCGCGTCGGCGAGGACGTCACGCTCAACGTGTCCACAATCGCGACACTGCCGAAGAAGCTCATGCCGACGAAGAAAGCCCCGCGGGGAACCGAGGTGCCGGCGGTGCTGGAGGTCCGCGGCGAGATCTTCATGTCCACCGACGCGTTCCTCCGTCTGAAGGCGGAGAAGGAGGCCGAGAACGTCGAGCGTGCGGCGGCGGGCCGCGCACCCGTTGCCGTCCCCGTCAACCCGCGCAACGCGGGTGCGGGCAGCCTGCGCCAGAAGGACCCGTCGGTCACCGCCTCGCGTGACCTCTCCATGTGGGCGTACCAGCTGGGCGAGGTGGCGGGGGGGCCGAAGTTCACGGGTCACCGCGAGACACTCGACCTGCTCTCCGCCCTCGGGTTCCCCGTGAACCCGGAGATCACCGTGGTCGACTCCCTTGAGGGCGTCTCGGAATTCTGCAGCCACTGGCGCGAGCACCGCCACGACCTGCCGTACGAGATAGACGGTGTGGTGGTGAAGATCGATGACCTCGACCAGCGTGAGCGGCTGGGGTTCACCGCTCGGGCCCCGCGCTGGGCGATCGCATTCAAGTTCCCGCCGGAGGAGCGCAACACCGTGCTCCGCGAGATCCAGGTGTCTGTGGGCCGCACCGGCCGCACCACCCCGTTCGCGAAGCTAGAGCCCGTGTTCGTCGGCGGTTCCACGGTGTCCATGGCCACACTGCACAACCGTGACCAGGTCGCGCTCAAGGACGTGCGCCCAGGCGACACCGTCGTCGTTCGCAAGGCGGGTGACGTCATCCCGGAGGTCGTCGGCCCGGTGCTCGCGCTGCGCCCCGCAGGGACGGAACCGTGGGTGTTCCCGACGACGTGCCCGTGCCCCATCGGCAGCACGCTCGTGAAGGAAGAGGACGTCGCCGACACACGCTGCGTCGAGCCATCGTGCCCGTTCCAGCGCGACCAGCGCATCATCTACTTCGCATCGCGCGGTGCCATGGACATCGAGGGTCTCGGCGAG